>JAKQCH010000195.1 GCA_029573825.1 Spirochaetota bacterium
CATATTTCAATGAGAAGGATTTTACTTTTTGCTGCAGGTGTATGTATATCAATGGTTCCTCTGGTTCTGCTGTATTCAAGGATCAGCAGCCCTCTCTATTACATCCTTGCCGCAATTTCCCTGGGAGGGATTGAAGCGGTAATCCTGATGACCGCACCGGCGAAGAAGTCAATATCCGAAAGTAAAGGACCGAAATCATGAAGCCGCTGTATGGTCTGCTTCTGCTTTGTACAATTGTTTCCTGTTCGCAGTTTGAGACATTAGAGATCACCGCATATTCCCCCGGCAACCATGCATACGGCGTGGAGGAAAACACACCGGTGTTCATAGAGTTCAACAATGATGTTGAAAAGAGCGATATCGAATCAAATTTCGTTCTTGCGGGAGACTCCGGACGCATGGAGGGGCAGTTCAACTGGGCCTCGGAAAAAAAATTCTTCTTTGTTCCCAGGGAAATTCTCCGGCGCGGAAACCGGTACACTATGGAACTTCCCCGCACCGTACGCGATACGAAAGGGAACAGGATGGAGGAACAGTTCCTCTCGGAATTTTATGTGGGGTCCGACCTTGAACGGCCTTCGGTATCATCCTCCGAGCCGGCGTATGTTGAGGGGGGAGCGGATAATATATCAACCACCCTTGACCGAATTATCGTACGGTTTTCAGAACCCATGAATACCATGAAGACGGAACGAGCTTTTTCCCTGAGCCCCGATGTATCAGGATATTTCGAATGGACTGACAATAACGCAACCATGATATATCACCTTACCTCTGAACTGGAATACGGTACCCTGTATACTGTCTCTGTATCGACCGCCGCCGAAGATAATGCCGGAAATTCCATGGTCCAGGCATACCGGATGGTGTTCCTCACGGGTTCCGATTTCCAGTGTCCTGAAATCCTTGGAATATTTGACGCATCCATCGTTCCCCCGCCATTCTGGGACAGAAATGTCATCACATCAGTAAGCCGTACTATGGCAATTGCAGTTTCATTTTCCGAAGCAATGGACAGGACTGCCACAGAGTCCGCTTTCTCCTTAACTCCCGGCGTAAGCGGAGCCTTTACCTGGAACACCGCATCGGACCGCATGGAATTTACGCCGGATAAACCTCTCGCAGAGGACTCCGTTTATACGGTGAGGATATCCTCCTCAGCGAAAGACCTGAACGGCAGGCGCCTCAACAATGATTATGACCTCTCCATAAGGACCAGTGCGGAAAACTCACTGTATATCGCTCCGGGAACTGTAACAGGTTCAAATGACGGATCTGATTTTACTCCTCTCTTTGCCGGAAGCCCGGCGACATGGCCGGTTGATATAAATCTTGGGACACCAGTTTCTGGATCGGATTACGACTATTACTTCAAAATTCGATTTAAACGCGGTACTACTGAACCAATCGCCATGGAGCAATATTCAATATTTGACAATCTGTTGCCTCCGGAAGGCTTTGGTGCACCGAGTGAACCAATCATTAAAGATATCACCTGGAACACGGGAGCAGCAGAACTGACAATAGTTCTTTCACGGCTTAACAAAAACATTCTGTACCGATTCACCATTACCGGAGGAGAATACGGGATCATGGACGAATACGGCAACACCATGAAAGAAAATTTCGTATTTGAGTTCAAGGATGAGAATTAGGAGGAACAGGTGAAACACATTCTTTTATATATCACAATACTCTTTAGCACACCATTGCTGCAGCTCTCATGCAGCGCCATTGCTGACCGGCTTGATTTTTCACAGCCGGAAATTGAATCTGTCTCACCAGAAAATTTCGCGACAGGTGTTGCGAATACTACGACTATCTGTGTTTCATTTTCCAAAGAAATGGACACGATAAAAACAAACGAAGCCTTCAGCCTTTCATCATCGTCGGGAACGGTAACCGGATATTTCAAGTGGAGTGATAACGGCACTAAACTGATATTCACTCCCAGGGAACCCCTGTCGGATTCCCTTATGTACACAATATCCGTATCCGCTTCCGCGGAAGATACTGAAGGCAACGACCTGAAGGAACCCCTGGAATCGGTATTCTACATAAGCAATGACCTGGAAGCGCCCTCGGTGATGTCCCACCAGCCGGTATGCACTGTTACCGGCGGAGTGCCTGATCCCATAATACCTGTTAACGCAACTATCATCATCACCTTCTCCGAAGCCATGGACCCGGACACGCTGTACCGCGGATTCACAATTTCGCCGCCGGCACAGGGACACTACTCATGGAATGTTACACGCACCGCGGTGACCTTCGATCCTCTTTATGATCTGTCACCGGGCACCACCTACACCGTGTCACTGACATCGGAAATTACCGACATGAACAGCAATCCCCTGCCGGAGCAGTACACATTCAGTTTTACCGTGGGGAATGATTTCACCGCTCCGGAGATAGTATCGGTCATTCAGGACGATACAGGACTCTCCCTCATTGAAGAGTCCTCTGTTTCCGGGATAGAGCGGAACGGTTCCTTCACCCTCACCTTCAATGAACCGGTGAAACGGGACACCCTTCATGACGGCGTGAGGATATCACCCTCCTGT
>JAKQCH010000212.1 GCA_029573825.1 Spirochaetota bacterium
TTGTAAGCTTGTTGTCGATATACCACTTTATATCCTCCACGGCGTCACCAAGGGTCGCCTTTGTGACACCGTGCGAAAACACGATTGTCCAGTCATTAACGTTTACGACCCGCGTGTCAACCTCGTAGCCGGAACCGAACTGTGACACCGTACCCACGGCAAGATAATCAACCTGCAGATTTTTTGACATACCCTTTACCGCTGAAGCGTTGATAAGTCCCAGCTGTGCCTTTTCGAGGAGGGCGATATAGCTCCTCACCGCACCGGACTGCCGGACAAAAAACCGCTCGTTCGACGTGAAGGCGTGCTGAATCCCCCCCGCCGCGGATGATCCGGCCCGCTCCTGTTCCGCAGCGGACGTCACCGCGTCGTCAAATCCCGATACCGCGATACGAATTTTATCACTCTGCGTAAAGGCAAGCCCCACACTACCAAGCACTGCCGCAATTATTATTGTTACAAGATATTTCCGTTTCATTATTTACCCCCTCAACAGGCTGATCCAGGTTTTTACCAGCGCCCTGTCCTGGGCGTTCGGACGAAGTTTCAGATACTCCTGATAATGGTGTATCGCCTTCGCCGGGTCCTTCACTTTTGTCTCATATACAATACCGAGATTCCGGTGCGCAGGGGCATAATCGCTCTTAATCGAAAGCGTCTTTCCGAAAAATGTAACCGCCTCCGCCGATTTCCCCGCCGTGCTGTAAAGGACCCCGAGGTTGTTAAATGCCATGAAGTGCTGCGGGTCCAGTGCAACAGCCTTTTTGTACTCGTTTATTGCGCCGGGATAGTTCATCTGCTTATAAAAAGCATTCCCAAGTTCAAAATGCGACGGTGCGAAATCAGACTTCAGCTCAATTGAATATACCAGCTCCTTCACGGCGTCCTGGAATCTGCCCAGTTCAATATATGATCTTCCGAGCATATACCTGGCCAGGTACAGATTGGGCCTGTATTTCACCGCGATATGCGCAGCCTTCGCCGCTTCCGCAACAGTCCCTTTCCGGATATGAATTTCCGCGATTGATGAACTTATTGACGCCCGTTCCGCATCGTCCTTCGCTGTTTTCATCTGCTCCTGCAATTTTCTGAGGGACACATTCACCGAAGCGTTTTTCGCGAGGTCCCCGTGTTCCGCCAATATGTCCTGATCAGTTTTTTTACAGGAGATGTTCAGGCATAATACGGATGCGAATACTATGCATACTATTTTTTTCATTATTCCTCCATGAAAGGCATCATATCGGCTCCCTGTTTCAATTTCGTGAAACCGCTGCGGGGAAATATTTACCTGATACATGCACTACATTCATTTTGAAGCATTTATTTTGCATGAAATGAATTATTTCAACATAAATTCATATTGAACAGGCACCATTTCAGAAAAATAATCAAGTATTATTGCATATTTCGTTCAACAAAAAACAATAATCAGCGACTCACTTCGTTTCCTCAGAGAAGAATTTTCTTATTTATTACACAAATTTTTTAATATTTTGTCCCACGCATTACCCTATTCGGGTGTGTGCATATCCCATGTTCGCCAACAAGTTGAACCGGCGTTATTTCACGCGACAAGCATATTTTACATCAGTTTTGGTATTTTTGTGTTGACATATTGCTTTCAGTATTCTATTGTATCTTAAAAAAAATTTGGATATCTGATCAGAAATACTATTAAGATGAAGAAACCAGGATTTTACATCAGGTCAGTTGCTGAGGCACTGTCAAAAATCCTCTTCACCAGCAGGGCATGGGGCATTGCTATTGCTTTTGTATTCGGAATTACCTTCGGCCTCGGTCTGTACACATTCATCTATGCCAGGGGCCTTTCATATCTCAGCAGCGATCCCCAGGCCTGTGTCAACTGCCATGCCATGAATCAGGTGTTCGAAGGATGGATGTCCGGAGACCACCACCATGTTGCGGTTTGCAACGACTGCCACCTGCCCCATAATGCCGCATGGAAATGGATAATAAAATCAGAGAACGGATTATATCACAGTCTGGTTTTTACGTTTATGAACGTTCCCATGAACATCCGTGCCCGTGAATCAAGCAGAAATGTTGTGCGGGAGAACTGCCGCCGGTGCCATTCCGTCATGGCTTCCAATGCGATTGCGAATATTAATGGCCGGGAGGAATCCCTTGACTGCCTTTCATGTCACCGGGGAACCGGCCATGCTCATCATCAATAACCGATACGGGGGACAACTATGAACTTCAAACTCCAGAACAATAAAGCTGTCATCCTCTCCGCATTCATCGTCGGTGTCATGATTTCCACCGCGATAGCGGCGCTCCTGACAGACATCTTTGAGAACATCCAGGAAGGCAGCCGTTATCCTCTTACGATGTATGTGTTGTCCGATGACGATATCAACCCCGCGACATGGGGCAGAAACTTCCCCCTCCATTACGAAGATTATCTGAAAATGAAAGACGAAAACCGTCCCACGAACTTCGGAGGGAGCCTCCCCTACTCAAAGCTGATCCGATATCCGCAGCTCACCCGTCTCTGGTCAGGATATGCCTTTGCCGCCGACTTCAATGAAGAAAGGACTCACTTTTATGCCCAGATTGATCAGCGTGAAACATTCCGCACAAACCGTGAATGGCTGAACAGGCACGGGTTTCCGAAATTCACAGGACAGCCCGGCGCATGCATGAACTGTCACAGCAGCTGGGCGCCAAAACTTATCCGCCAGCTTGGCTGGATACAATTCAACAACACCCCGTATTTCAATCTTGTCGCGATGTTAGACAAAGCCCACGGCAAAACACAGTACGGATCGCAGTTAGGGGGCGCGTGTTCCGACTGCCATTCACCGAAAGACATGTCACTCCGGATAACGCGGCCTGCATATATCAAGGCAATGATAGCCCGCGGATATACCGCCGACAGGGAACACGGAATCGTTGCGACAAGGGCTGAAATGCGAAGCCATGTCTGCCAGCAGTGTCATGTGGAATATTACTTTAAAAAAGGCACCAATGAACTTACGTTCCCGTGGAATCAGTGGCCAAAAGGAAAATCGCTCCGTATAGAAATGATTGAATCATACTATGATGCGATCAAGAACCTCTTTGCCGGGGACTGGGTACATAAGGAGTCGGGGGCGGTTATGATAAAAATCCAGCACCCGGAAACCGAACTCTTTTCAAGCGGCATCCATGCGCGGAGCGGTGTCACCTGCACCGACTGCCACATGCCCTACAGAAGATCGGGGGGAGTAAAAATTACGAATCACAACATATCCTCCCCGATGCACCGGATAGAAGAAACCTGCGGCTCATGCCACCCGCTTTCAGCGGATGAACTGAAGGCCCGTGTCGAGGTGATCCAGTTTTCAACCGCCCTTGCCCTGCGAAACACGGAAAAGGCGATTCTTGCCCTTGTGGATGACATAGTGAAGGCCAGGAAGCGCATAGAAGCACAAAAAGGAGCAACGTCGACCCAAGCTGTTGATACCGCATTGAAGGCCCCCCGTGACTACCATCGCCGCGCACAGCTGCGGTGGGATTTTATTTTCAGTGAAAACAGCACGGGATTTCACAGTCCCCAGGAAAGCATGCGCGTCCTCGGGCAGGCAACCGAACTGGCCCGTCAGGGACAGCTTGCCCTGCAGGAAAGCCTGATCAGGCTGAATATATCCTTCACACCGTCAATCGGGAGCGGTAAAATTCCCGCCCCCGGGAAACCGATTCCGGAACGGCACAGTCCCGCGGGGGACCCTCCTCCGCAAAAGCTGCTGGATTTTGACAGAACAGTGAAATAAAGT
>JAKQCH010000218.1 GCA_029573825.1 Spirochaetota bacterium
ATTGCCGTAAGGGGAAATGCCGTCGCCGAGGTCTACAATGAATTGACCGCTTCGGCGCCCTATGCCGTGGGGCATGTGGACTGCAAGGAAATAGTTCAGGACAACGGAATTGCACAGGCAATTCCAATTGTCAGGGTCAATCACCCGAAAGCCCATGTTACCCACGAAGCCGCGATCGGAAGCGTTGACAACAAGCAGCTTGAAACGCTCATGTCACGGGGCCTTTCGGAAGACGATGCCGTGGATCTCATTATCCAGGGACTCCTGAGCTGAGGACGACCAGGGCGTCAGCTGCCACCGGTTTCGTCCCTGCGATGATTATTGGGTTGATATCTATTTCCAATATCTCCGGATGCAGGAGCGGAAGGAAGCTCAGTGTCTGAATCATTACGGCCAGCGTGTCGATATCGACCCCCGGCATTCCCCGGAATTCCCGGAGCAGCCCCTGTGACCGTATGTCAAAGAGCATCTCCCGTGCCTCGGATTCCCGGAGCGGCGCCCTCCGGAACACCATGTCCCGCAGGGCCTCGGTGAATATGCCCCCGATACCGAACATCACCGCGGGACCAAATCCCTGGTGCCTGAGAATACCGGCAGATAATTCCCGCTCCCCCTTCACCATCTCTGACACCAGTAACGCCACATCTGATCCCGCCGCGCGCCTGATATCCCGCACTGCTTCCCTGGCAGTTTCAATGGAATTGATGTTCAGCCGTATAAGGCCCTTCCCCGTCTTATGGGCGATCTCATGACTGCATGCTTTCACGGCTGCGGGAAATCCGACAGTTTGAAGCACGGAGTCAATATCGTCCATGCCATATATGCACTGCTCACGTGTAACCGGAATCCCGTACAGGGCAAGCAGGCGCTTCGATTGATACTCATCAAGATTGCCCATCCCCTTCGCAACGGCATCGCTGATAAGGTCAACCGCCCCGGGAACCCGCTCCGGCATTTCAGGATGTCCCGAATCATGCCGTCGCGTAACGTTCAAATACCCATGCAGTGACAGCATCGCCCGTGCCGCCTTTTCGGGTGAGTCAAAGACCGGCACATTCTGTTCCCGGTAAAATGCGATGCAGTCATCATCGCTGTCCATGAAACTTGAAATCACAAGGGGAATTTCGTACTTCCACGGCAGTGCCGCAGACCCCGCCATGTCAAAGACAAACTGTGAATTAATTTCTTCCATGGACATGCCGCCAAGCAACTCCCTGATGTGTGGATACACCGACACAATGAAACCCGACTTCATCGCGCCGTGGAGAACTATTCCGTCCGCTTCACCGCTGTCCATTACCATTTCAGGGATTGTTTTTGTGAGAAGACCGATATCCATGTTAAAGGTAATATCGACAGGATTTGAACATGCGGCATGGGGAGGGATTATTGATGCGATGTTACGCTTCAATGCTTCGGAAAATTCCGGTATCTCGAGGCCTCCCTGATTGCAGGTATTTGCCATTGAAGAACCTGGTCCGCCGGAGTTTGTAAGAACCCCGATACGTTTCCCCTTCAGCCGGGGCTGCGTCGCGAGGACCCATCCATGGTCAAGAAGCTCCTCAATTGAATGAAGGCGTATAATCCCCGCCTGACGAAAAAGCCCGTCATAAAGAAAGTCAGGGGCACCAAGCGCGCCGGTATGGCTCATGCCGGAACGGGCGCCTGCCTCAGAACCTCCAACGAACTGCGCCACCACCGGCTTCAGGGCTGTAATCCTCCGTGCCACATCGAGGAACCTTCCGGTATCACTGACGCCTTCCACATAGAGTGCGATAGATTTTGTTTCCGGATCATTCCCGAGATACTCCAGGGCATCGGTAATATCAATCGTTGTACTGTTTCCCACACTGATGGCTTTACTGAAGCGGATGCCGCGCCTGTGCAGATATGGAAGATTCTGTGTTATGTAGGTGCCGCTCTGGGAAGCAAATCCCAGCCCTCCGGTCCCCATTGCATACCTCATCACCGTGGTGTTCAGGGAAATGCTGCTGTTAATTATTCCCATGCAGTTGGGACCAATAAACTTAATTCCATAGCGAGCGGAAACACCCATTAGTTGCTTCTCAAAAGAGGTCCCCTCATCTCCTGTTTCACGGAATCCTGCAGACACTATTATGCAGCCCCTCGTGCCCTTTACCGCGAATGATTCCACTATACCCGGCACCTCCGGGGCCGGTACAATTATCAGACCGAGGTCCGGTACTTCCGGAAGGTCCTCAATGCTGCGGTACGCGGAATGGCCGAGGACTGTTTTTTCACGGGGGTGAACCGGCAGGAATTTCCCTTTGTAGCCGTCTTTCAGAATACTGAGGGCATGAAGTGTGCCCATTTTTAATGGATTATTTCCCGCACCAACAGTAGCAATTGATGCGGGATTCATAATATACTTCAGGGGATTTTCAGTCATAATCGAACCTCGTTTCATGCTGCAGCTATTTAATCACTCCGCACATATTTAAGGCATATACTTGCATGGTATATTTGTTATATCAATAATTATTTATTATTTTACATATTATTGATTATAACGATATATCCCACACCACATTATTCTTCATTGCAGCGGGATACCGTTCGCTCCCGGCAATAGAAGAAATTCACAATATCTTGATACCTTCTTCACACTACCTTCACATATCCCGCGGCATCATCTTTTTATTCTGCATTGCGTCTGAACGTTCCATGAAATCATGCTGCAGATTTACAATATAATGAGCGGGCACCTTTGTGATACCTGAAAAAAAATCAAATTATTCACGGTGGATGATAACCGGGGGGATAAGTATTTTTCTGCTGCTGTTTATTACCGCAGGCTTTCTCGGGCTGTACTTTCTGAGAAAAGCTACCTCCGACACGCAGCAGTATATCCTGGCAGTTGACAGAGCGCGGGAAGCACAGGTAAACTTCCAGCAACAGTTTCACCTCTGGAAAACCATTGTGCTTGAAGGGGATAATTTTGACTCATTCAGGAGGAACTATCATGCCTTTTCATATCAGGCTGACAGGGTGCAGGATTATCTCTTTAACCTGAAAATAATCTGCATGCACTTTGACGGAATCCCGGAACAGATTGAGGAACTGAAACAACTGCACAAATCAATTACCGGGAACTACAATAGTCTCACTGTTCAGCTCAAGGAAAAAAGGTTCCGGAACAGATCAAACGTTATTGCAGTATCAATGGGTACTGATACTGCGGCGCTAAAAAAAATGGATATCCTTGTCCGGCAGATTGAGCTCCATGCAGACCGTGAAATACACTTTATCAATTCCTACTATTTCAACATATCATTCATCTCGTTTATTCTGCTCGGCATTGCAGTTATAGTAATGGGGCTACTTCTTTCTCGGGAGCTGATACGGACCCATGAAATCCTCGAGAAAAAAGTTTTTGAACGGACCAGTGAACTTGCAAATACCAACAACGAGCTGCAAAAAGAAATTATTGAACGCACAAACGCCGAAGACTCGCTTCGTAATGCCTTATTGCAGATTAAGGAGGTACATAAACGAATTTCCGTTTCGGAAGAAAAATACCGCCGGATTG
>JAKQCH010000221.1 GCA_029573825.1 Spirochaetota bacterium
TTGACGCCCCCGGGTACCCCAGAGGAAAGAGTATCCCGCGAACGTCGCAGCAATTACGCTGCGAGTGCTAAATTTTCGTTTGCTTTTAAGTTTAATTCCGCCATTTTTACGAGATGACGGCACACTCGACATGCAACTATAGACCCAACATTACAGTCGAAACCGGATCGTCCCCGGTTACAATAAGAAGTATACCAGAAGAATGAATCATTGTCAAGTAAAATGTTACATTGTGGATGTTAAGGGGAATTATCAGGTGTATTCTCAGTGTCGGAAAATTTGCTATTACTGCTGTGTGGTGTGTCGGAATGGATGATGTCAGTATGTATGTGAACAACTGTTGTGTAGGTAATCAGTTTTTGAGTCATGGAGTGTAGATAGTATTCAAAATGATATGTTTATTTTATGGCCGGGAGTCTATGTTTTTGACAAAATGGATGAAATATAGCAGACATTTTGTAAAACACAAAAAAAAGTGCTTGTTTTTTTGTAGATTGTAAGACAATGTGTCAGAGCTCCACTGACAAAACACAAAAATAAATATCTATTTTATTAAGAAAACATGGCTGAAATTAAAAGAGCGCTTATCAGTGTGTCGGACAAGTCCGGAATTGTTCCCTTCGCACGGGAATTATCTTCCAGGGGCGTCCATATCCTTTCCACTGGCGGAACTGCGAGAACTCTGCGGGAAGCAGGGCTTGATATCATGGATGTTTCGGAGTATACCGGATTCCCTGAAATGCTTGACGGGCGGGTAAAAACACTCCATCCGAAAGTTCACGGGGGTCTCCTGGGATTACGGAACAATCCCGAACATGTCCGGGTTATGAAGGAGCATGGGATAGAAAATATCGACATGGTTGTGGTGAATCTCTATCCCTTCAGGGAGACTATTTCAAAGCCGGACTGTACATTCATTGACGCTATAGAAAATATAGATATCGGCGGCCCGACAATGCTTCGTTCGGCGGCCAAGAATTTTCACAGTGTGACGGTGATTATTGACCCCTCTGATTATGAGACCGTAATCGAAGAAATAAAGAGAACCGGTGCGGTTTCCAGAGAAACAAACTATCGTCTGGCTATTAAAGTATTTGAATCAACAAATGAGTATGACAGAACGATAGCGGATTATTTAAAAGAAAAATATAAAAAATAACCCATTGTATTTCGCGTATTATTGGGAATGCCTCGTGTCAGCAATACTGTCTGGGGACAGAAGGTGAGGCGCCCGATATAAATAAATATTTCAAACATTATTCGGAGGTAATAGATGGCTGAAGTTACGCTTAAAGAAATCTATCCCGTCCCGGAAAGCTTTAAAAAGAAAGCTTTTGTAAACAGTAAGGATCAGTATGAAAAGATGTGGAAGGAATCCATATCCGATACTGAAGGTTTCTGGGGAAAGATAGCAGAAGAATATGTGACATGGTTTAAAAAATGGGACAAGGTGTATGACTGCAAGTACGGTAATACCGTAAAGGACCTTCAGGTAAAATGGTTCACAAACGGCAAGCTCAACGTGTCATACAACTGCCTTGACAGACACCTCGAGAAGAGGGGCGATCAGGTTGCGCTGGTATGGGAAGGTAACGAACCTTCAGAGGACAAAAAGTTTACCTACAAAGAACTTCATGCTGAAGTATGTAAGTTCGCAAATGTTCTTAAAAAATACGGCGTAAAAAAGGGAGATAGAATAACATTTTATCTTCCTATGATTCCTGAGCTCGCAATAGGAATTCTTGCCTGTACCCGAATCGGCGCTATTCACTCAGTTGTTTTCGGTGGTTTCTCTGCTGAAGCGCTCCGTGACCGTGTTGTCGATTGCGACAGTCAGGTGATTGTTTCCTGCGATGGTACATTCCGGGGAGCAAAAGCTGTTCCTCAAAAAACCAACTCCGATAAAGCCATCGCTGAAAGCCCCAATGTGAAACTTCACATTGTTGTTAAGCGTGTTGGCGATAAAATCAAATGTGACTGGAATGACAAAATAGACAAATGGTGGCATGAGGAAATGGCTGCAGTGGACGCGAATTGCCCCGCTGAGGAAATGGATGCCGAGGATCCGCTTTTCATTCTTTACACATCCGGTTCAACAGGCAAGCCGAAGGGCGTTATGCACACAACCGGCGGTTACCTGACCTATGTAGCATATACTCACAAAATGGTTTTTGATTATCATGATGGTGATATGTACTGGTGTACCGCCGACATCGGCTGGGTAACAGGACATTCATATATCGTGTACGGACCTCTTGCGAATGGTGCCACATCCATTATGTTCGAAGGTGTGCCGAGCTATCCGGATTTCGGAAGGTTCTGGCAGGTAGTAGAAAAATATAAAGTAAATATTTTTTATACCGCTCCTACCGCTATCCGTGCTATCGCGAAAGAAGGCGATTCATGGGTAGAAAAACATGACATTACTTCCCTCAAGCTTCTTGGAACAGTTGGTGAGCCCATTAACCCCGAAGCATGGAACTGGTATTTCAATAAAATCGGAAGAGGCGAGTGCCCGATTGTTGACACCTGGTGGCAGACAGAGACAGGTGGAATCCTCATCACACCTCTCCCGGGAGCAGTTGATATCAAACCCGGTTTGGCATGTACGCCTTTCTTCGGTGTTGACCCGATGATCGTTGATGATGCAGGAAAGGAGCTTACCGGTGTGTGTGAAGGGAATCTCTGTATCACAAAGTCATGGCCGGGACAGATGAGATCGGTGTATGGTGATCCGGAAAGGTTCTTCAACACATACTTCGTTCAGTTCCCCGGAAAGTATTTCACCGGTGACGGCTGCCGGAGAGACAAAGACGGGTACTATCAGATTACCGGACGGGTTGATGATGTTATCAATGTTTCCGGTCACCGGATGGGTACTGCGGAAGTTGAGTCAGCCCTTGTATCGCACCCGAAAGTGGCAGAATCTGCTGTTGTCGGTTATCCGCATGATATTAAGGGGCAGTCGATTTATGCCTTCGTAACACTGAACAGCGGTGTGGAGAAAACAGATGAGCTCAAAAAAGAGCTTGTTGCCCACGTCCGTAAGGAGATCGGACCTATTGCGACTCCTGAAATTATTCAGTGGGCAGATGCGCTTCCCAAGACAAGATCAGGTAAAATCATGAGACGGATTCTCAAGAAAATCGCTGCCGGCGATTTCGAGAGAAGCTCATTCGGTGATACCTCGACACTTGCAGATCCGAGTGTTGTTGATATCCTTGTAGACGGCGCAAAGGCTGTACTTGGTAAATAAGAACAATAACCACAATTCATAGATTATTATATGGGCCATTTCTCTCCGGGGAGGTGGCCCGTTTTTTATTCGTTTCGAAGGTGGATTGTTGCCTTTTGTGAGTTTTAGTTATTGACAGTGAAAATGTTGTGATACAAATTTTTATCAATGTATGTGTCTGCTGTTCTTCATAAATTGATCATTATATACAGATAAGAGGTGGAATATATGATTGCAGTTGTGCTTATTTCTGTGTTTCTCGCAACCATGATCGGGATTGGTATCTGGGGCATGAAACGGACAACCAGTCTGGGAGATTTTTTTCTCGGCGGAAGGTCTATTGGACCATGGGTTTCAGCTTTCGCTTACGGTACGACGTACTTTTCTGCGGTTGTTTTTATAGGGTTTGCCGGAAAACTCGGATGGGGTTTCGGATTGAATGTCCTCTGGATTGCCGCAGGCAATGCAATTTTCGGAGCACTTCTGGCATGGCTTGTTCTCGGAAAGAGGACCAGAAGGATGACGCAGAATCTGGATGTCATGACAATGCCGGAATTTCTTCACGAGCGGTTTCAGGGTAAGTATATGAAAATGGGGGCTGCGATTATTGTATTTGTGTTCCTCCTCCCCTATTCAGCATCTGTCTTCAAGGGACTGGGGCATCTGTTTGAGGTGAATTTTCAGATTGATTATAATATCGCCCTGCTCATAATGATTCTGATAACGGGGGTTTATCTGATTCTGGGGGGATATTTTGCTATCACCCTCACCGATTTTATTCAGGGAACTATTATGCTTGTCGGATCAATTGCGTTGATTGCGGTGCTGGTCGGTAAAGCTGGCGGGATTTCTAATTCAATAGCCATGATAATCGAGCGGTATCCGCTGCACATGCCGCCGGCAAAGCAGCCGGGTATTCTTATGCTCCTTTCTCTGGTTTTCATGACTTCATTCGGTACCTGGGGACTCCCCCAGATGGTGCAGAAATTTTATGCCATAAAAAACGAATCCCTGATTATTAAAGGTGCTGTTGCCACAACAATTTTTGCGATTATTGTGGTATTCACCGCCTATTTCGCAGGATCAATGTCCCACGTTTTCTATGATTCACTTCCCATGGTAAACGGTGCCCCTGCATTCGACAGGCTGATTCCCGACATGATGATGAAGCATTTGCCGGAAGGGCTTATGGCTGTTATTCTTCTCCTTGTGCTTTCGGCGTCAATGTCAACGCTGTCTTCACTTGTTCTGGTATCCTCATCTTCAATCGCAATTGACCTTTATAAGGGCCACGTGAATCCGGAAATAAGTAAGGAGAATTCACTTCTTATGATGAGGTTTCTGAGCGGCGTGTTTATTGTAATTTCGTATTTTATTGCACGTTATGAACTTGCTTTCATCGTTACCCTGATGTCCCTTTCATGGGGTGCTGTTGCGGGGTCATTTATGGCGCCGTATCTTTACGGGCTGTACTGGAAGCGTGCGACCAGAGCCGGGATTGCTGCAGGAATGACCTCAGGGCTGGTTCTCGCGATATCGCTGTTTTTCATTCTTGGACCCAATAATTCACCTATTGCGTCAACAATCGCAATGATTGTACCGTTTTTCATTGTGCCGATTGTGAGCATGTTTACCACGCCGCCGGACAAAGAGCTGCTTGAGAAAGCTTTTAAAAACATTTGATTTGATACTGCGTGTGTAGTGATCAAAAAATATTTCTGTAATTGAGAAGAGAGGGGCCGCAGGGCCCCTCTCTTCATTGCCAGGAAAGTTTCCCTGTCTGTTTCCCCGCATCTTCAAACCGTTTATTCATTTCAGTTCCCAGTGCCATGAGGGCTGAAGCCGGACGGATGAAGACTTCAAAATTAATAATTTTTCCATCTTCGTTAAATTCAATCAGGTCAATCCCCTTGCAGGACTTATCGCCGACTGTGGCGCTGAATTCGAGGGCAAGGTTGTTGCCGTTAACAAATTCACGGCTATATGTAAAATTCTGAAAGACCTGGATCACATTGCTCAATACAAAAAAAGTTTCATCTTTTGTTGTTTTCGGTTTGAATACGACGGGAGAGTAAAATGTTATGTTCTCCGCAAGGATGTCATGCAATAATTCCGGTTTCCCGTCAAATACCACACTGTGCCATTTTTCGAGAAGTTTTTTTGACTTTTCGTCCATTGTGGACCTCCAGATGAAGTGATGTAATCAATTATGCAACTTGTTGTATAATGTCAATTAGTTTCTCATGCCGGTCATGTCGTGGTGCCGGGATAGTTGCGGAAATAGACTCAATTATGATATTTTCTTGACAGGAATGGTCGGCGAAGACATTATTTTACCTGCCTCGCCTATACAGAGAAAAATGATGTGACGAAAACGGGCCTCGTTGATGCAATGAGGGGTCGCCGGATCATTCTTTTCCATCACGGTGGTGAATTGATTATATTTCCCATGGTGTGATACTGCTCTGTGGCGTGAGTATGATAATTGGCGGTGAGGATTTGTCATGTGGAATAAAGATATTGAAGCAATTGACCGGAAGGATCTTGAGGCGCTGCAGCTGAAGCGCCTGAAACGGGCCCTTGAACTGGCATCGGGAACATCCTTTTATGGCAAAGTTTTCCGGGACAACAAAGTGGATGTTAGTAAGATAACCACACTGGAGCATCTAAAGGATCTCCCCTTTACGGTAAAAAATGATCTGCGGCTCAGCTATCCTGATGGCATGATGGCGGTACCGAAAAGCGAGGTGGTACGGATGCACGCGTCCTCCGGGACAACGGGGAAATCCACGGTAATATTTTATTCCCAGAAGGACATCAGTGAATGGGCAGACCTTGTGGCGCGGAGCATGGTGGCTACCGGTACTTCAAAAAATGATATATTTCAGAATATGATGGGGTATGGTCTCTTTACCGGAGGGCTTGGACTTCACTACGGAGCGGAACGTTTAGGCTGTATGGTTATTCCTTCATCAACCGGGAATACCCTCCGGCAGATACAGCTGATGGAGGATTTTTTCACAACGGTGATCCATATCACTCCGAGTTACGCGCTGCATCTGGCCGAGGAAATTCACAAGCAGGGGATTGATCCCCGGGACCTCCCCGTGAAAAAAGCCTATCTTGGTGCGGAACCATACTCCGAGGCAACCCGGGACAAGATTGAGGAACAGTGGGGTATCGACGCGTATAACTCTTACGGGATGTCGGAAATGAACGGTCCCGGAGTTGCTTTTGAATGTACAGAAAAGGCAGGCATGCATCTATGGGAGGATTTTTACATTATTGAAGTGATAAACCCGGAAACACAGGAAGTCCTGCCGGACGGTGAAGCGGGGGAACTGGTGCTTACCCATATTAACCGCGAGGCAATGCCCATTTTCAGATACAGAACCAGGGACCTCACGCGGATCATTCCGGAGCCCTGTGCCTGCGGAAGAATTCATAAAAGGATAGAGCGAATTAAGGGACGCACTGATGATATGTTCATTATCGGCGGTGTTAATGTCTTCCCGTCGCAAATAGAATCAGTGCTTATGAAGGTCCCGGAAGTGGGCAACAATTATCAGATTGTTCTTGACCGGGAGGAAAATCTGGACAAAATAATAATCAAAGTCGAGCTGTACTCGAAAATGTTTCAGGGCGATCTGAAGGAGCTTGAAAAACTCAGGAAGAAGATTGTCGAAGAACTCCGTGCACTCATTGTTGTGAATCCAAGAATTGAGCTTCATGAGCCCGGTTCGCTTCCTGCCAGCCTGGGGAAAGCGGTGCGGGTCATTGATAACAGAAAATTATAGGGAGGATGCCATGCCCTTTCAGGTATCAGTATTTGCGGAAAACAGACCGGGAAAAATTGAAAGGATTACCGATGTTCTTTCAAAAAACAGGATAAATATTCGTGCCATTACAATTTCAGATTCCGGAGATTATGGAATAATTAAGCTGCTTCTCGACAGGCCTGAAGCGGGATGTGATGCGCTCAAGGATGTCGGAATTGCAGCGACGCTGAAAGAAATTATTGCAGTGAAAATGGAAGACGCCCCCGGGGGTCTTCATACTGTTGCGTCACTTCTTTCCGATAAGGGAATAAATGTTGAGGATGCCTACGGTTTTATGGTAAAAAGTCATGAAAACGCAATCTTCGTGTTTCAGGTGGAAAATGTGAAGCATGTTGAGAAGCTTCTTGCTGAAGCAGGAATAGTTGCTGTTTCGGAGAAAGAATTATATCTGATGTAGGATTGAGCTGCAGGTCTGATCAATAATGAGATAACGGGAATGATCTATGAAGAAAGGTAAGATCGTTGATGCTCTGAAAGAAGGGCGAATTCTGGTTTCGGACGGGGCCTGGGGCACTTTTCTTCAGAAAAAGGGCCTGAAACCCGGCGAGTGCCCGGAGCTATGGTGTGTTGAACGCCCTGATGATGTGTTTGATGTGGCACGGAGTTACATTGAAGCGGGAGCGGATATGATTGAGACGAACAGCTTCGGTGGAACCCGTTATAAGCTCATGCATTACGGGCTAGGAGAAAGGGTCACGGAGCTGAACGAGGCGGCAGCTGCGATTTCCCGCAGGGCGGCGGGGGACAGCGCATGGGTTATCGCCTCCATGGGGCCCACGGGGAAGATGCTTATCATGGGTGATGTGACCGAAGAGGAACTCTATGACGCTTTCAGGGAACAGGCGGTTGCGTTAGAGCGGGGCGGCGCAGACGCCATCTGTATTGAAACCATGAGCGCTCTTGATGAAGCTTCACTTGCCGTCAGAGCGGTGAAGGAGCATACAAAGTGTGAAATTATCTGCACCTTCACCTTCGAACTCGGGGTGCACGATACGTTCCACACTATGATGGGTGTCACTCCCCCGCAGGCTGCAGTTGAATGTCTGGCGGCGGGTGCGGATATAATTGGCACCAATTGCGGGAATGGTATCAGCCGGATGATCCGTATCGTAAAAGAAATGCGGTCAGCTGCGCCGGAGGCGCCGATTCTTGTGCATGCCAATGCAGGTCTCCCGGTGAATGTTGACGGCCGGGACACGTTTCCGGAAACTCCTGAATATATGGCCGCACAGGTAGAGGAACTGGCTGCGGCAGGGGCCAATATTATTGGAGGTTGTTGCGGCACTTCCCCCGCCCACATCGCTGCGATGAAAGCTGTGCTGAAGTGAGTACCGGACGGTACGCGGCACTGAACCCGGCAGATTGTTTTTGCTGTAATGCCAGCCGCCGGATTT
>JAKQCH010000242.1 GCA_029573825.1 Spirochaetota bacterium
GAAAAGGCCGCACATCATATCAGTGCCGCAGCTGCCGGATACCGGTCACCGCTTTTCATCGTAAGTTCAGATTTTACGCATTACGGAGCCAGGTTCGGCTACATCCCGTACACTGCATCTGACAGCAACACGGTTCAATTAAAGCTGAAGTCCCTTGACGGCGGCGCCATTGCGTGTATACTCCGTGGTGACCGTAAGGGTTTTTCTGCGTATGTAGAAAAAACCGGCATCACGATGTGCGGAAGGAACGTTGTCAGGATCGCAATGTCATTACCGCTGCGGGATTTCAACGCATCCCTGCTTGCATACGATACCTCCTGCCATATATCCGGCGACTGCAGCAATTCTGTGAGTTACGCCGCAATCGCAATCAGGGGCCGGCTCGCATCATCAGGAACAGGTCCGGCACTTGACGGTGGGGAGATAACTCACGGTGAGAAAAACTATCTTCTCGGCCTTGCACGAAAATCTATTGCCTCATACCTCGCCGGAGGGAGGCAGGTTGCGGTGAATGAATCCTCGGTCCCGCAGTCGTGCCGCGACGCGAAGGGTGTCTTCGTTACCCTGAAAAAGAACGGAGCGCTTCGGGGCTGTATCGGATTTATCACCGGCATGAAGCCGCTGTATCAGGCGGTTATTGAAAATGCCTGGAATGCGGCCTTCAGGGACCCGAGGTTCCCTCCTCTTGACCGCAGTGAATTGGGGGGCATAACAATAGAAATTTCCGTGCTCACTGAACCGTGCCCGGTCCGCAATGTTGATGATATTGTTGTGGGACGGGACGGCCTGATTATCCGGATGGGGGACCGCCAGGGTGTTTTCCTTCCTCAGGTACCTGTGGAATGGGGATGGAGCAGGGAGGAATATCTGATTCAGCTCTGCCGCAAAGCGGGGCTGCCGGACAATGCGTGGCGTAACGGCGCTGCGATTTATTCGTTCCGGGCGATCGTGTTCGGGGAAGGGGAAACTGCATGATCTTTCCGTGGCGCATGAATCAGTCGGGTGTAATCCGCAGCGTGAACAGTGCGATGACGCGGCGGTCCTTTCTTCTCCGGGGTGCCGGGGTTTTCAGCGCATTAGCTCTTGAGAGCGTTTTACCCGGGTGCAGTGAATGTCTCTTCTCCTCAGAGGGCGGAGCGTTCCGGCGTGAAGCCCGTCACTGGAGGCCCCTTGGGAACAGTCAGGTCCAGTGCAGCCTGTGCCCTCATGAGTGTGTGCTGGGGCCCGGCGACAGGGGGGTGTGCATGGTGCGGGAGAATATCGGCGGCAGGCTGTATACACTGGTGTATTCCAGGCTTGCAGCGGTCCATATCGACCCCATTGAAAAAAAACCCTTCAATCATTTCCTTCCCGGCTCGGCGGCCCTTTCCGTCGCCACGGCGGGGTGCAACCTGCGGTGCCGTTTCTGCCAGAACTGGCAGCTTTCACAGTCCCGGCCTGAGGATATTACCGCGCGCGAGGTGTCACCGGAAGGCCTTTCCGGTCTCGCGAAAAGGAACAGTTCACCGATAATTGCCTTTACATATAATGAGCCCACTGTACAATTTGAATATGTTGTGGACGCCGCCCGGGAGGCGAAAAGGAGGTCCCTGAGACCGGTAGTTGTCTCCTCGGGATATATACGCCCTCCCGCGGGCCGGGAATTCGCACAAGTCCTTGACGGAATTAAGATAGATTTGAAAGCATTCACCGAGAGGTTCTACCGGGACATCTGCGGCGCGAGCCTCAGGGATGTGCTGCGTAACCTTGAGGTGGTGAAGTCTTCCGGGACGTGGTTTGAAATTGTGGTGCTGGTCATCCCGACACTGAACGACTCTCCGGGGGAGATCAGGAAGATGACCCGATGGGTTGCACAGAACCTGGGGCCGGACGTACCGATACATTTCACACGGTTTCACCCTTTGTATCTGATGCGGAACATTCAGCCCACACCGGTACGGACCCTTGAGCGCTGCCGTGAAATCGCGGTCGCCGAAGGGATCAGGTATGCATACGTGGGGAACCTCCCGGGACACCGGTGGGAGCATACGTACTGCCACAGCTGCGGCAGAATTGTTATCCGCA
>JAKQCH010000252.1 GCA_029573825.1 Spirochaetota bacterium
TTGTTTTGAAATAATACCATGAAATCATGAAATAAAGTCTTGATAATATACGGCCCGTCAATAGGTTATCCCAATGAATATCGTAATCACAATAACCAAAGCAGTATACGGCGGATACGGCCTGGGATTTCTTGATGGTAAGGCCGTGTTTGTCCCGCAGGCTCTCCCCGGCGAGGTGCTTGAAATTGAAATAACACGGAGTAAAAAGGACCACGCCTTCGCCCGCCCCCTCAGGATCCTGGAAATTTCACCGGAGCGTTGCGCGCCGGAATGTGAGAATTTCGGCAGATGCGGTGGATGCGACTACCTCAATGTACAATATGACACCGAACTCGCATTAAAAAAAGATATAGTGATTGAGACCCTCCAGCGAACCGCGCATCTGTCACAGGAAATGATCCCGGAAATCTCTTCACACCATGGGGATCGCTCAGGTTCGAGGAGCCATGCCACTTTCAGGTACAGCAGTACCGGACTGCCGGGATTTTACGAACGCGGCACCAACAACCTGGTGCCGTTCCCCGGAAATGGGTGCCCGCTCCTGGCGCCGGAACTCCGCACCGCATTATCATCCCTGAAAGGTACTGTACCTGAAGGCGACATTAAAATTGCCGCAGGTCATGACAACACCCCCCGTTTTTCCACGGAAAAGAAATGTGTGATCCGGGAACGTGAATGCGGTTTCTCATTCGACCGCGACATCAGGTGCTTTTTTCAGGGAAACAGATTTCTCAGGGAGGCAATGATCGGGAAGGTCCTGGAGTTTGCCGCACCCCGGAAGGATGAAACCTTTGCGGATATCGCATGCGGCGTCGGATTCTTCACACTTCCCCTGGCAGATGCGACTTCCCGGGGAACCGGGTATGATATCGACCCCCTGACCATAGAATGGGCCCGTCACAACGCATCCATGAACAATATAGAAAATGTCACATTCCATGCTGCTGATTCCGGAACATTTGATACCGCGGGGATACATCCCGCAATAGTTGTAATGGACCCCCCCCGCACGGGACTGACGAGAAAAACAGTGGAACGGCTATCCGCCCTCGCTGCGGAAAGATTAATATATGTTTCCTGCAATCCCGCAACCTTCGCACGGGACCTGCAGAACCTGCAGAAAGACGGATATATATTACAAAAGCTGCATCTGGAGGATATGTTTCCGGGAACTTTTCACATTGAACTTATTGCACTGCTCTCCCGCAGGTAATACGGCTATTAAAGAATCTACTCCACTATATTGAAAAAAATAATTTACAATCTGATGTAAAAGGTTCCCTCTATCCCTATTATACAATACAATTGAGGTATCATTATGACTCTTACGAACTCCCGGCTTGAGAATTATGCTGATGTCCTGATCTGGGGACTGGAAACAGCACGACACAAACCTTTTAAGCAGCATGATACAATTCTTCTGCGGTATGAAATTCCAGGCCTTCCCCTGGCAGAAGCAGTGTACCGGAAACTTCTGGAAAAAAAATGGAACGTGATACCGCGGGCCCTCACCACACCGGTCATGGAAAAGGATTACTTTAATCTGTCGGACAAAGCCATGCGCACCTTCGTCGGCACATGGGATAAAAACCTTTATGAAAACCTGAACGGGAATATATTCATTTCGGCCCCCTCCTCTCTGACCCACCTCAGGGACGTAGAACCGAAAAGGATGAATGAAGTTGCAATAGCAAGAAAATCCCTCAAAAGGATTATTGAAAGCCGCGATGAAAAAGGCCTCTTCGGATGGACCCTCTGCACGTATCCCACCGATGAACTCGCGAAACAGGCAAAGCTTTCATTAAAGGAATACACAGCTCAAATAGAGAAGGCATGTTTCCTGAACACAAAGGACCCTGTTGGTACGTGGAAGGAGATATTCAACAATTCCATGGAAATAAAAAAATGGCTCAACAGTCTTGCCATTGAATCGCTGCACATGGAATCAAAATCATGCGATCTGGTGATAACTCCCGGAGAAAAACGGAAATTTATCGGTATTTCAGGGCACAATATACCCTCATTTGAGATATTCACCTCCCCGGACTGGCGCGGCACAGAGGGACGATTTTTCGCGGACCAGCCCTCATTCAGAAGCGGAAACTATGTCTCCGA
>JAKQCH010000300.1 GCA_029573825.1 Spirochaetota bacterium
AGGCGTCGGCTTAAGAAAATGAGAAGGTTTGCCGCTCAGTCAAAAGGCAAAAAAGTGGTTAATGTCAGATCGTCAAGAGACAATGCTGATTCCGACAAATAAACCATTTTTTGAGCAGTAGCAACCGCCAGTGACCATGTACATGTGAACTGAAAATTTAATTTCGCAGAGAAATGAAGCATAAAAAAAATCCGGGATTCCCGGATTTTTTTATTGGATTTAATATCGTTAACCTGAGATGATTGAGATGAGAAGAACATACTGCAAACTTCCGGCACGTTCCACGCGTTGTCGGTGGAGACTTCAGGATCGGAAGTTAATTATCAATCTTACGATATGCTGTGTATTGGTGTGATGTGATGGATACTGAAAAGAGCCTGCAGCCCCTTGCGGAACGGATGCGTCCTTCGGTGATTGAGGATTTTGTCGGGCAGTCCCACCTTATGGGGCAGGGGAAGATAATAAGGCAGATGCTTGAACGGGACTCGGTTTTTTCCATGATTCTGTGGGGGGACCCCGGAACAGGGAAAACGACCCTCGCGAAGCTCATTGCGGACCATTGCAGCATGGAAGCGCACTTTCTCAGCGCAATTTCTTCCGGTGTCGCGGATGTGCGGAAGGTAGTTGTGTCGGGTGTGGCAAACCGTGCAGAGGGGAAGAGGACCCTTCTTTTTTTAGATGAAATACACCGCTTCAATAAGGCACAGCAGGATTCCATTCTCAGCGCAGTTGAATCCGGCGATGTTGTCCTCATCGGCGCCACAACGGAAAATCCTTCATTTCAGGTAATTGCGCCGCTTCTGTCACGGACAAGGGTGTTGAAGCTCAACACTCTCAACGATGATGAACTTGCACTAATCCTTGAACGTGCTCTTTCTAAAGACGGGACCATGAAAGCAATGGACCTTTCATTCGGGGAAGGTGTACGCGAAGGGCTTCTTGGTCTTGCCGGCGGTGATGCCAGACGGCTTCTTAATATACTTGAAACCGCTTCTGTTATTTCAGAGGATGGTATTATTACCGCTGATATACTGCAGGAGGCCTATGACCGTTCTTCAGTATACTATGACAGGGCCGGCGAAAGGCACTATGATACAATATCCGCATTTATTAAATCGATGAGAGGCTCTGACCCCAACGCCGCGGTATACTATCTTGCACGGATGATTATTGCCGGTGAAGACCCGGAATTTATCGCAAGGAGGATGGTGATATTCGCGTCGGAAGATATCGGCAACGCGGCACCCCAGGCGCTCCCCTTTGCGGTATCGGTACTGACCGCAGTGAAGAATATCGGTATGCCGGAGGTGGAAATTGTTCTGTCTCATTGCGCTACATTTCTTGCATCTGCTCCCAAAAGCAACGCATCGTATCTTGCAATAAAAAAAGCGAAGGACGCCGCAGTTGACCCGTCTTTTACTGTGCCGATGCATATCCGGAATGCCCCCACAGGACTTATGAAATCGATGGGATATGCGAAAGGATACCGGTATCCCCATGACTTTCCCCGGCATTTTGTCAGGGAGCAGTATCTTCCCCGTGGTCTTGAAGAAGCGGTATATTATGATCCTTCAGTGGAGGGTACGGAAAAGGCGGTGCGGGCCAGACTTGCAACGCTGTGGCCGGAAAAATATCCTCCGGAAAAAAAATAATCACAAAATAATTGATATTTTCCTGTCAGAATAAATGGCTTTTTAAAAAAGTAATTGCACTGCGCCCGCAAGTAGTGATATAATGCCATATTGTATTGTAATTCGTGACAGGTGCTTCCGGGATCGTACCGGGGGCATGTATAGCTGCATTAATATTTTGTATAATGAAGGAGATTCACATGAAGAAGATATTGTTACTCGGATGCGTGGTTCCGTTACTTTTTTTCGGGTGTAAATCAAATCAGCCTGTTGAGTGCGTTGACGGAGACTGTGTTGACGGGAAAGGAACAATTCAGCTGAAATCTGGTTCAAAGTATATCGGCCAGTTTAATGAAGGCGCACGGGCCGGAGAAGGCACATATTCATGGTCCAATAAGGAGACGTATGCGGGGCAGTGGAGCAAGAACCAGCGTGACGGAAACGGAATGTACGTGTATCCTAACGGAGCCAAATATACCGGAGAATTTAAGGGTGACAGGAGACATGGCCAGGGGACATATATCTGGCCGAATGGTGATAAATATATCGGCCAGTGGAAAGAAGGCCTGATGGACGGGAAAGGCGTGTATACATATTCAAACGGTACTGAGCTTAAAGGTATTTTCGAAAACAATGCCTTCATAAGAAGGGAAGAGATAGCTCCGGGTAATACTGAAGGAGCGGATAAAGCGGGAGCAGCCGGTGCAGGCACAGCGGAACAGAGTAAATAGTTCCCTGCTTTAAGAACCGATTTATTATTATTTTGAGATATGAACCCCGCATTGTTGTTTCTTTATCAACGAAACAACAATGCGGGGTTTTTTATGTGGTAACAATAGTTGTTCCGCAGTGCTGCTGAAGTTAATCTTCAGTAACAAGATCGAAATAGCTTTTTTCATTTGAAATCATGTACCGGGAATAGTCAATTTCTTTACCCTTCGGAGTATACCGGAATTTTTTCGTCGACGGCTCAATTCCTGTAAACAGCGAGTATATCCCCACCGCGATTCCTTCCGCCAGTTCATTCTGTTTTTTTGTAAAAAGATGGCGGTGACGCGTATTTGAGAGCGATCCGAGTTCAATATATGCCGAAACGGCATTTATGTGCATTGGTATCGACCATGTCGATATAAAAGGGCGGGTGAGCTTCTGGTGAGGGTGATGTTCGCCGCGGATATTCAGTGAATAGAGCATGAAGCGAATTATTTCGGCCGCAGCGTAGTAGTTGTCCCCTCCGAATCCTTCAGGTCCGTCCTGGCGCCGGTAGCGTTCATACATGGTTTTTTCACGCTCCCAGAATTTACCTTCCGGGACAAAGGTCCTGAAGGAATTTGCGTACTGTGTTCCTGCGGGGTGCTTAGCCGCTGTTTTCTCCCACCCTTTCTTATCACGGTATGCCCATTGAATCATATTGTAGCGGTATCCTCTGAATGTTTTTTTCATTTCACGTTTC
>JAKQCH010000305.1 GCA_029573825.1 Spirochaetota bacterium
CAATTCGACAAACCTGTTGGTCACTATATTATCTGTTTTTAACATGGCTTATCTCACATATAAGTTTTCATGGATACCATTTCAGTAATCCAGCCCGGAAAAGCACCCGTTACACCAGGTCCCTCCGGTTTATAGCTTTATGAGTTTAAAATTACAATAAGTCAATAAAAAATTTGATGATTCCTCCGCGGCTTCACTGCACGCAGGCATCACTAAGGGGGGGGATAAAACCAGGAAAATACAAAAGGCCATGCTACGCTGTCTGCAACAGTCCATGCAGCTATTTCCCGGTAAACTTCGCCTTTGTTACCATCGCAATTAAATCAGGAAGATATTGCCGGTAGTTATCATCACCAGTGGCCGAGTAAAGAATTGTGAAAACCTGATTTCCTTTTTTTGTCAGATAAAAATCCTGATGCATCACGACATCCCGCACCGTAAATGCGAGCTCCATCACCGTCCACTTCACTCCATTCAACTCCTTCTCTCCCGCACAACGGATAGAAGCACCTTTATAGATACTGCTCCTCAGGAATGACTTTTTCAGGTCAGCCACAACATTTTCTGTGCTTCCGTCAAAAGCCGACACATCCTCAACAAGAAGACCTGCCGCCGCAGGGAACAACGCCGCACTTTCCGCAGACGCTTTCACGTGAAATTCTTTTTCAAATTTCGGAATCCTGTTTGTATTTTCCACCCAGCTTTCACCTGGCAGAGATATTTCACACTCATAGGTACTGCAGTTAACCGTTGAAACAATAACCGCCGCTACAGCAACGAACAATAATATTTTTTTCATCACAATAACTCCATTTCCCCGATAATTATCTTTACCGGCTGAATTCAATGTTTTTTTATGTCGGGTACTTTAATGACCCGGAGGGCATCATTCAGGAAATTTTTCATATACTTCAGGGCATCAACGACTTTCCATCCGTCAAAAGTTTTATATTTTTCGTAATCAGCGTACTCAACTAATTCGTCGGGATTTGTAATAATTGAACCGCCGAATTCGGATTCAGATACAATAACGGTTATAAAATCCCGCGCATTTTTAAAAAACTCACTGATATCATACAGGAATACCCTTGCCTGCTTCACACGCATCATGTTCAGCTGGCTTATATATTCTGATGATTTTGTCTTTTCAATGTCTTCTATTGTCTGGCAGAAAATTTTAAAAGACCTGCTGCACTGATCAAGTTTTCGATAGAGTGTATCCCGTTCACCGGCGTTCGAAAAATCCAGCTTTGTATGCTGGTCCGAGATGACACCCCAGATACGTTCTTCGAAATACTTCATGATGCTTCCTGCTTCGTTTACTTCCTGATCATCCCGGTATGAGGATATTTTTTCAATTACAACATCCTTCAAAAACTCAAGATTTGAAAAATCCCGCACATGCACTTCACCATTGAGGGGTTCAATAAAATCCCTTACAATCGCCTCCTCCACTGCGGCGGGATCATCATCAGGATACATTGCAGCGAGTCTGTCCCGAAGAGTATCAATTTCCTTCTTCACCCGGCCCCGTTGTTTCGGATCAGGGGAACTTTTCAGAACACCCTCGAGCATTCTGATGGATTTAACAATACCCTTGGTTTCCGCCTTTAGGTCCATAGTAATACCGTGACACACATAAACTCCAAGAATTCCCCCTCTCTGCAGCTGATGCAGAAATTAATGGCGGGAACCCTCAGGCAACTACATACCAATCCATTACACAAAGATCAACTCAGGCATTACACTTACCGCCCTGTGGAAAATAGTCAAGTAAAATACTATACTGACGTTGTGTCACTCAAACCGTAAATTATTTCACAATTGCCCGCCCGATTGAATAATATACGAACCCCCGGTCTTCCATCCGGCGCAGCTCATACTGATTTCTCCCGTCAAAAATTACGGCATTTTTCATAAGGGTCTTCATTTTGTCAAAATCAGGCCGGCGGAACTGGTGCCATTCGGTGACAAGAAGCAGCGCGTCAACATCCCTGAGCACGTCATAATAATTCGCACAATACTCAATGCTTTCATTCCCCAGGACGCTCTTCGCGACTTCCATCGCGACAGGATCATGGACCTTAAACACTGCGCCCCGTGCCTTGAGATTATTGATAATATCAATCGACGGCGCTTCCCGCATGTCATCGGTCTGCGGCTTAAAAGACAGCCCCCAGACACCGAATGTCAGCCCGGAGAGGTCTTCCCCGAAATGCCCGACAACTTTATCGACAAACCTCTCACGCTGGTCCTTGTTCACCTCTTCAACAGCATTGAGGACTTTCGCATCAAAGCCGTGTTCCTTCATGGTCTGGATAATTGCCTTCACGTCCTTGGGAAAACATGACCCTCCGTATCCCACACCGGCGAAAAGAAATGACCGCCCGATACGGCTGTCCGATCCGATACCTTCCCGCACCCGCTCAATGTCCGCACCGCATGACTCGCAGAGCATTGAGAGTTCATTCATAAAGCTGATCCTCGTGGCAAGCATCGCGTTCGCGGCATACTTGGTAAGCTCGGAGGAAAGAATGTCCATGATAAGGACTTTGTTCCCCTTCCTCTGAAACGGATCATAGAGTTCCTTCATCAGCTCGGCAGTCCGTACATTATCAGTTCCCACAACAACCCGGTCCGCCCGCATAAAATCCTCGATAGCGTCACCCTCTTTCAGAAATTCAGGGTTTGACACAATATCAAACTCCAGCTCGGGCTTGTTCCGCGCCTCAAGTTCCTCCCGTACCGCCTTCCGGACCCTTTCACCTGTTCCCACTGGAACGGTGGATTTATTTACGATGATGCAGTATTTTTCCATCTTCTGCCCGATTTCCCGCGCCACACCCAGAACATGCTTCAGGTCTGCCGAGCCGTCTTCATCCGGCGGGGTCCCCACTGCAATAAACATAAAAAGAGATTCATCCAGCCCCTCTTTCAGATTAGTGGTAAACCGCAGCCGCCCTTCGTTGTAGTTTCGCTTCACCATCTCCTCGAGACCGGGCTCATAAATCGGAATGATTCCCTTTTTGAGGTCCTCGATCTTTTTTTCATCAATGTCAACACACCACACATCGTTACCCATTTCCGCGAAACAGGTGCCTGAAACCAGCCCCACATAACCGCTTCCTACAATTGTCAGCTTCACTTCCTTCACCTCATAGAATATATAATAATTTCAGGAGAAATGGACACCCCGACATACGGCACCCGCTGCTCATCTCCCGTCATGCCTTGCGATGTTGATACATCATCAAAAAAGCCTGCTGCTATCTACAAGCAGAGTAACCGGCCCGTCATTAACAAGGGACACCTGCATGTCAGCACCGAATACGCCGCATCTCACAACGGGCATCCTCTCCCTGCAGGCCTGAACAAACTTTTCATAAAAAACAAGAGCCTTCCCAGGCTCCATCGCATCCGTAAATGATGGCCGTCGCCCCTTTCGGGCATCACCGTATAGCGTGAACTGCGACACCACCAGAAGTTCCCCCTGCACATCAACGAGGGACCGGTTCATCCGCCCTTCATCATCCCCGAATATCCGGAGGACCGCTATCTTATCCGCAACATAGTCAAGGTCAGCATCAGTATCATCCCCGGAGAAGCCCGCAAAGACCAGGATACCGGAGGAGATTTCCGCTTCCATGCATCCCCCGATATCAACCCGCGCTGCGGACACTCTCTGAAGGACTGCCCGCATATATCAGCTCAGTTTTCCCCGAAGCACATTCTCCGGCTGTACTCCCACCATTCGCTCTGCTTCCTGCCCGTCCCTGAAAAGTATCAGCGTCGGGATCGACTGGATGCCGTACTTCTGGGCAATTCCCGGGCACTCATCGGTGTTCACCTTCACGATCTTGGCCTTTATGCCGTCTGACTGAAGCAGTTTTTCGAGTATCGGCGTCTGCATGCGGCAGGGACCGCACCAGGGAGCCCAGAAATCGACAAGGACTGCCTCCTTCGCATCAAGCACTTCCGATTGAAAATTCTGCTCTGTTGCCTCTTGTAATGCCGCCATTGAAACCTCCTGATTTTTTGCCGGTACTGTTCCAACTGCCCGGCACTTCATTCACGCTTGTACAGTATATTCTCACAGTTTATCTCGCGCCATTTGAATCCTGGAAAAACATGGTCCCCTTGACCCTGTCCGATATACTCCTCTCTATATTGTGAATCATTTCTGAAATGAGCCCTCTGTTTGTTACAGTTTTTGTAATTATCTGATCAGATTTTTTATCAAGGACCCATGTCTGCATTAAAACAATGTTCTTCTTATCATACTGTACCACATACTGACTCACCTGCATTCCTTTTTTCGTCTGCGTGTTATATTCATACTCAATTATTCTCCGCGACTGTATGCCATTTCCGTCAGCAACCGAATACATATCAAGCGCCGACAGAAACACCCTGGAGGTTTCGATATCAGAAATCGCATAATACCGGATTTTTTCGGGATGTGAGCCGTTGTAAGTGTAGAACACCTTCCCTGTCCGTGTTTTCACACCATTCCGGTAAATATAAAAGTATTCTGACGCAAGAAGACCGTTCCGATATTTAAACTCAACCTCACGAAACAGTTCCGGCCCGCCATGTTTCACCCTTTTTATGCTTATCCCCGCAGGATGCACCGACTTTCCTTCATAGGATATCGTTTCAACAATCTGCAGCGAATTATTCTTATACAAAGACCGTTGCTGCACCCGCCCCATATCGTCATGTTCAACCCTAACCTGAGACCCGTTACAGCACAAAAATACTATTATTAGAAATTCTACCGCGTGTAAAAGTTTCACTATCAATCTCCCGGCTGCCGCTAATTTCTCTATATGTTTTTATTTTCCTGTCTGCTGTTTTTTCCATAAAAAAGTCATATCAGGCAGATGAAGGATAATGCTCAATGTTTATATAATAAATTCAATAAAAAAATTGAATCCCGGAGCCAGAGGCAACCGCGAAAAATACTCATTCCTTAAAATATTACTATAATATATACGGTATAGGACCTTTTTTCAACAAAAATCTTATGGAATCACACCACCGGACACTTCATCGAGCGAAAGAAAATACCGGTACAGGTATCTAATTTCTTTTGTTAATTTCAAGTATAACCGATAATATTTATTGTAGAGAAACAAATATATTATCAAATGTACAAAAAAGAAGATACTATGAAAAATATATTCAAAACAATTACCCTGATTTGTATTGTTGTGCTGAGTTCACCGTTGTATGCGCAAAACCAGGGAGCCCAGAAAAAACAGCAGGCATCGACACTTCCCGGAGGATTCGGCAATATC
>JAKQCH010000334.1 GCA_029573825.1 Spirochaetota bacterium
GGCGGAGATGAGGAGCAGGGAGGCCACAAGGATACTCCGGAATCTTTCGGGCTCCGCAAATGACGTGGCTAACGCGACGAGAAGCAGCATGCAGAGAACATTCATGATGGACAGAAATGTAAGAAACTGCGCCTTTTTGTAACGGACAAAGTTTGATTCGTCGTAGCGGCTGAGAAAAAACACGGCTAATTTTTTTGTTATCCTTTTCATTGATCCCCTGACACAGCGTTTTACGGGAACAGTTTGTCCAATCGTTCCCGGAAGAGGAAACCTGAAGGCTCCTATGAAAATAAATATAGCATATACCGTAGCGAAAGACAAAAAATAACCGGCCAGTTGGTTTTATTTTGCTATTTTTGTTATACGGTGCGCCCCGGATTTTAGTATGGAGCGCCGCCAAAATTCCTTGACATCACAGTTGTGCGGGACTATTTTATTTCTGTTGTTTCAGTTGTAAAAAGTTCAAACTTGTAGTCGGGTGGAGCCGTGAAGAATATCAAAATATGTATGGTGATGATTGCCTTCGCCATAAGCTTTTGTATGGGCTGTTCCGATGTCTCAGACAAAGTCAGGGTGCGTATCATTTCAAACGGGTCTGATTTTACCGGATGGTATGATGTGGATGGTGATATCACTGTTGTTTCAGGAGGTACCGTTACCAGCAATGTGTATTCCTATGAGGCGGCTTTTGATGATATTGAAGATATTGAATTCGATATTATTACGCAGGGGAACGCGTATTCGCTGACAATTATTGTATATAAAAATGACAAGAAAGTAAAATCCTCCAGCACAACTTCCTCTATTAGCGGAGGCGAGACGCTGCACCTCAATCTCACGTATACAACGGGAGAGGAGCCCGCCGACGAAAGTTAGTCGTAGTAAAAATATTGGTCAAATATCTTTTATTGTTGGCAAAATAATCCTTGACGTGGTTTTGTTTTTATGACTAAATTGTAATGGTAACGCAGATAACTTCGCGTGCCGGGAAATGCACGTACAATACATGTGTCGGTATGCCCCCGTTTTCTGCGGGGGTATTTTATTTTGGAGGGCAACGCGGACTGGAAAAAACGGAGTGAATGATGATACTTGCCGTTGGCGAAATACTCATTGATAAATTTCCCGCATACCGGAGGATCGGCGGGGCCCCTTTTAATTTCGCGTATCATATACGGGGGCTCGGGTTTGATGTGCAGTTTGCCAGCCGTATTGGTGCTGATGAGAGCGGGAAGGAAGTCATTTCATTTCTCCGGGAAAGGGGATTCGGCACAGAGCTTATCCAGGTCGATCCTTCCCGTCCAACGGGGGAAGTTAACATCTCTCTTGACAGCAGCGGCGCGGCCGAATATAACATACCTCCTGACGCGGCCTATGATTATCTGAAGGCCGATGACACACTGGTCCATGCCCTGAAGGAGTCCTCCCTTGTGTACTTCGGCACTCTTGTGCAGAGGGGCCCGGGATTTGAAGAACTGCACCATCTCCTTTCCTTGAAGGAACGTGAGGCCATAACTATCTACGATGTGAATCTGCGCCGTGACTGCTACAGCGAAGAAATAATACGCGCCTCCCTGGACAAGAGCGATATCGTAAAACTTAATGATGATGAGCTGAAGGTACTCCGGGATGTGTTTCATTTTCGTGGTAATGAAAAGGAGTTTGCGGAATTTATTATGGAACGTTATTCCGTATCGATGATTTCTGTAACGAAAGGAGAACGGGGGAGTGCCCTGTACACGCCGGATACATACGCGGAAGCAGGCCCGGTGAAGATCGCCGATCTTGTGGATACCGTTGGCGCCGGGGATGGGTATACTGCGGTTATCGCCGCGGGATACCTGAAAGGGATGGACACTCAGAATATTGTGAACATGGCGTCGGAATTTGCAGGGCAGATATGCGGGATAAAGGGAGCTTTGCCGGGGGGCGAAGCGTTCTATGACATGTTCAGGCGCCGGCTCCATGGAGGCGCGAAGTGAACCGCGCAGGAGGGCTGTATATCCAGATGTTCAGCATTCACGGACTGTTGCGGTCGGAAAATATGGAGCTTGGCCGTGACGCGGATACCGGGGGGCAGATAAGATATGTGGTTGAACTGGGCCGGCAGCTGGGTGAACTGCGCGAGGTGGAGCGGGTTGATCTCTTTACCCGGCTCATCGTGGACCGGTCGGTGTCAGATGATTATTCGGTACCCGTGGAGGATGTCACGGAAAAATTTCGGATCATCCGGATTCAATGCGGCGGAAAAAAATATTTGAGGAAAGAACTCCTGTGGCCTCACCTGGATGAATACATTGATAAAACCATAAAATTTATCAAGCGGGAAAACGCGGTTCCGGATATTGTCCACGGCCACTACGCTGACGCAGGATATGTTGCGATGAATCTCTCCCAGTTTTTCAGCATACCCCTGGTTTTTACCGGTCATTCCCTTGGGAGGTCCAAGAAGGGGAAACTGCTGAATGACGGGATGAAGGAGGAGGACATTGTCCGAAAGTATAAAATTAACCGTCGTATCCAGGCTGAAGAGGATGTGCTGCACCATGCTGATCTCGTTGTGACCAGCACAAATCAGGAGTCCCGTGACCAGTACAGTCTGTATCACAATAAAGAACTTCCGCGATATCGGGTAATCCCCCCCGGAGTAGATCTGGATAAATTTTATCCCTATTATCACGAAGTGGTGCTCGACAAAAAGAGGAGCGAGCATGAACTGATGGCCCACGCTTCGGTCCTCGAGGAGTTGAACAGGTTTTTTCTGCAGCCCGATAAGCCGATCGTCCTGACATTGTGCCGTCCCGACAAAAGGAAAAATATATCGAGCCTGATAACCGCCTTCGGTGAGGATCTGGAGCTGCAGGCTATGGCAAACCTTGCGGTGTTTGCGGGCATACGGAAGGACATTTCCGACAAAGAGGAAAACGAGCGGGATGTTCTCACGGAGATGCTGCTGCTGATGGACAAGTATGATCTTTACGGTAAAATGGCAATCCCCAAGAAACATGATTTCGAGTATGAAGTTCCGGAACTTTACCGGATCGTCGCGGAAAAAAAGGGAGTCTTCGTGAACCCGGCACTGACAGAACCATTCGGGCTGACGCTTCTGGAGGCTTCCGCGTGCGGACTTCCGATTGTGCCAACCAATGACGGCGGCCCCCGTGACATCGTCGAGAACTGTAAAAACGGTATTCTTATCAATCCCGTTGACACGAAGCAGATACGCAATGCGGTAAAAAAAATCATTACTGACAATGATTTGTGGAAACGCTTTTCCCAAAATGGTGTGGTGAACGTAAGAAAGTATTACACATGGGAAGCGCATTGTGAAAGTTATATCAGGGAAATAAGGAAGGTGCAGAAGGATTACCGCGGGCTGGAATTTTCTTCGGCAGTGCCCGCAGTCCCTGTGGGGAAACGTCTGGCACGCCTGAATTATTTTTTAGTAACAGATATTGACAATACGCTCACAGGAGGCGATGACGCGGAGCTGAGAGAGCTTCTGGGAATTATCAGGGAATATAAGGACTGTATGGGGTTTGCTGTAGCCACCGGGCGCACCATTGACTCAACGGTGGAACATTTTTTAGAGCACGATATCCCCATTCCTGATATTGTCGTGTCCTCCGTGGGTTCGGAGATATATTACGGCCAGGAGATGATTTATGACAAGGGGTGGGACCGGCATATCTCCGACAGGTGGAATCGTGCAGGTATTGTGGAGCTTCTGAAACAATTCGATTTTCTTGAATACCAGGAGGAGGACACCCAGCGGAAATTCAAGGTGAGCTATTTTATGGAGCCGGAGAAAGACCGACTTGCACGTATCCACGATATCCTCCTGAAAAACAGGTGCAGCTATAACCTCATTTATTCACACGGGCAGTTTCTCGATATACTTCCGAACCGTGCTTCAAAGGGGAAGGCGATCCGGTATATCAGCTATAAGTGGGAGCTGCCTCTGGAAAATATCATGGTGTGCGGTGATTCGGGAAATGACGAGGAAATGCTCCGGGGAGAGCCGCTGGGGGTTGTAGTCGGAAATTTCAGCAGGGAAATGGAGGCACTCCGTGGGCAGCGGAATATTTACTTCACGAAAGGAAGCTATGCCGCGGGAATCATCGAAGGGCTCAGGCATTACCGGTTTCTGGAAAAAGCGAGAGGAGTACATGCGTAATTATGAACAATCTAATTTCAACTATTATTAGCACAAAGGAAATCAGGGATTTTAAAGAGTTTTTAACCGAGCTGTGCGCCGGAGAGCAGAAATTTCTGCTTCGGAACGACCTGCTCCTGGCATTTAATGACTATTGCGAGATCGCAAAAAAGGGAAATACATTCAGGGAAAAGTCCACTGTCCTCGAATTTCTGAAAAAAATCCAGGAGCTTTTTTTTCGCGACGGGTACGCCGTCATCATGCACCGTTACGCCATAGCGAAATACCGGTTTTACCTGCTGCGCTGTGACGGGGAGGACATGCATGAAATTAAGGTGGGAGAGTTCCTTGATTTTAAGGACCAGCATATTCTTCAGGGGAAAGATGATGGAATGCACCTGCATATTGACCTGATGCCGTTTTATGATTTTTCTCCCTCAATCAGGGACACGAAGAATATAGGAAACGGGATCAGATTTTTAAACCGATATCTCTGCAGTTCAATCTTTCAGCATCCCGGTGACTGGAACCAGCGCGTATTCGATTTTCTGAAACTTCACACCTATAAAGGCACACAGCTGCTGGTTAATGGTGACATTATTGAAGATTTCCAGGCATTGATCCGGGAGCTTGACCTGATGACGGAATGGCTCCGGGGAAAACCCTCCGGCACACCTTTCCCTCTGGTGAAGCAGAAAATGCGGAAATCAGGATTCGAGCCGGGGTGGGGCGATACCGCGGGTAGGATCGTTGAAACCATGGAAATACTGCGCGACCTGATCAACGAGCCTACCGACACACAGCTGGAACAGTTCATCACAAGGGTCCCTATGCCGCTCATCTCGAAGATCGCGATTATATCACCCCATGGATGGTTCGGGCAGGAAAATGTTCTGGGGAAGCCTGATACCGGCGGGCAGGTTGTGTATATCCTCGATCAGGTGCGCGCCCTTGAGAAATATCTTCGCGAGGAGATAGCACGTGCGGGACTTGACATGGAGCCGCAGATTATCGTCGTTACGCGGCTCATTCCGGAGGCGGAAAACACGTCGTGCAATGTCCGGATGGAAAGGATACATCAGACTGAAAATGCCTGCATTCTCCGCATTCCGTTTCGAGACAGAAATTACAATATCGTCAAAAACTGGCTGCCGCGGTTTCAGGTCTGGCCGTTCCTGGAGGCCTTCGCAGAGGATACTGCCCGTGAACTGATAAGCGAGTTTCAGGGGCGCCCGGACCTCGTTATTGGTAATTACTCTGATGGCAACCTTGTGGCGACGCTTCTGTCGGACAGGCTTGATGTTACCCAGTGTACTATCGCCCATGCCCTGGAAAAAACAAAATACCTCTTTTCCGATCTCTATTGGAAGGACATGGAAAAGGATTATAACTTCTCCCTGCAGTTTACTGCGGATATCCTTTCCATGAACAAATCGGATTTTATCATCACCAGCACAAAACAGGAAATATTCGGGACTGAATACTCCATGGGGCAGTACGAATCGTACCAGTTTTTCACCATGCCGGACCTCTATCAGGTGAAAAGCGGCGTGAATCTCTTTGCCCCGAAGTTCAATGTCATACCTCCCGGGGTTGATGAAAACATGTACTTTCCTTATTACGAAAAGGAGCGGAGGATTGAGCACAAGACCAGGAGCCTCACGGCGCGGGTGTTCAGCAATAACGATGATGACGTATTCGGTGCCCTTGATGATCCGGGGAAAATTCCTGTCTTCACCATGGCGCGTTTTGATAAAATAAAAAATATAACCGGCCTCATTGAGGCTTTCGGCATGAGTGCTGTGTTGAAGGAAAGCTGTAATCTCATTTTCGCCGCCGGCACAATCAGGCTTGAAGAATCGAATGACGCCGAAGAGCAGCATCAGATTGCCCTTGCCTATTCTCTGATCAGCCAGTATCGTCTTCAGGGCAGTGTCCGATGGCTTCCGAGCATTGGAAAAATGGACACCGGGGAAGTGTACCGCATCATTGCTGAGCGGCAGGGGATATTTGTACAGCCGGCGCTGTTTGAGGCCTTCGGCCTTACCATCCTTGAGTCGATGATTTCCGGACTGCCCACATTCGGCCCGCGATTCGGCGGGCCTGTCGAAATTATTGAGGAGGGGAAAAACGGGTTTCTCCTCAACACAAGCCATCCGGAACTGATTGCCAGAGGCCTTGAAGCATTCATCGAACAGATGAAACACGAGCCTGACCTCTGGAAGCGCATTTCTGAAAACGGCATTGAAAGGGTGAGGAAGCATTTCAACTGGCACAATTACAGCGATCGGCTAATTAACCTCGCGAAACTGTACGGGTTCTGGAGATATTCGGTGTCAGGGAAGGGGAAGGTGAAAATGGACAGGTACTGTGATTTCATATACCACTTTCTGTTTAAAAAACGTGCGAAGTACCTTGAAAACAACTTTCCCGGGGAAGAAGTGTACTAAAGTGAGCCGATATGTCCGTGTTTCTTTCCTGCCGCTGTTTATACCGGACTGCCGGAACAGCGCTCCCCGCAGGACCGGATGCCGCAGCCGGTATCAGCCCGGCGCGGCCTGCCGCCCTGCCTGGTGAAATGTCTGCCTATTCGCCCTTGAATACAGGTTCCCGCTTCTGTGCAAAAGCTGTCATTCCTTCTATCACATCTTTTGTGCCGAAGAGGTTTGCCAGTTCCTCCCGTTCAGTTTTTAGATGTGTCGCCCTGTCGGACCTGTGTGCCTGCCCGTGCAGCTTCAGAACCGCTTTGACTGCCAGCGGTGGTCTTTTTGAGAGTTCAGCCGCGAGCTGAAGGGCGTCCGCAAGGGTGTCCTCCTCTTTGCTCAGGCGGTTAATCATTCCAAGGGCAACGGCGGTATCGGAATCGATCTGTTTGCCGAGAAGTATGTACTCAAGGGCCTTTGTCTCGCCGATAGCTTTCGGGAGCCGCAGTGTCCCGCCGTATCCCGGCATGATCCCGAGATTTGTCTCGGTGAGGCCGATTCGCGCCCCTGATTTTAAAACGCGCAGATGACACGCGAGGGCAAGCTCGCATCCTCCCCCCAGGGCATGGCCGTTGATTGCCGCGATAACGGGCTTTTGAAATTCTGCGATTCTGTTAAAGAGGTCCTGGCCCCTTTTCAGAAAATCCACCGGCGTAAAATCACCGAACCCCCCGGAGAGGTCAGCGCCGCCGCAGAATATCTTGTCCCCGGATCCTGTTATTACTATCACCCTGATGCTGTTGTCAGATTCGCATTTGTCAAGAAGCGCTGAAAACCCTTCGAACACATCGTGACTCAGCTGATTTGCCTTGGGACGGTTTATTGTTAGAATTGCCGTCATCTCTTTTTGTTCAAACAGTACTGAATCTCCCATAGTGATACCCCTTATTCATGATTTCGGAACTGCAGTTATCAGGAAACATGCTCACTCATTGGCAATAATATCAAGGATTTTTCTCAACAATGCGGGAAGCGGGAAATGAAAAACTTTTTTTGCGGGGATAAAAGGCACTGTTTCCTCGTAAATCACAGAAAATCCTGTATACAGGTCTTCTTTTAATAAATAATATTTGACTAAAATTTTGAAGAACCTGAAGCTAATTTGGAAATTAGCTGAAATCCGTTGAAGATGTTTTACTGACAGGTATACTCAATTCTGATATGTGCGACGCCGGATTATTGCTTTCTTACACATTATTGGTTGAGCGTAAATTCATGTTAGAAATTCGGAGTGTTATATGACAAGAGATGCTCTTGATCTGGTTTTAATTGACGATGAACCCCGGGTTGTCTCCGCCCTGAGCCGCGAGATCGGCCTTTCGTTTACCGAAAATCTTTTCAATATACGAAGTTTTACCGGAGTGGAAGAATGCCTCGGGTATGTTCAGGATCATGCAGCATCAACATTTCTGGTTATATCGGACCTTCGAATGCCTGAGATGAAAGGCAGTGAAGTATTGGAACGGATACGGGGGATAAGTCCTGATATTCAAACCATTCTCCTTACCGCGTATCTGGATATTGATGATATCCAGAAAGCAGTCTCCACAACGCTGCAAACCCTGCTCTTTAAACCGTGGAAGAAAGAATCTCTTGAAGCTGAAGTTAACAAAGCGCTGGAAACCTGGAATTTGCGCCGGGAGAATGCCCTGTTGAAAGCAGAAAGAGAACAGCTTCTTGAAACAGCGGGAGAATTCCAGCACGCCTTATTCTCCTCAACCGTACCCGATATAAAAAACCTTTACTTTGATGCTGTGTACTCTCCCCGAAGCGGGATTCATTGCGGGGGTGATTTTTACCGGGTTATAGAGGAAAGCCCGGGAAGGTATGTAATTATTCTGGGTGACGTCACCGGTCACGGACCCCGGGCCGCACTGGTTACAACTATGATAAATACGCTGCTCATGGAGTTGGAACTGGAGCACAACCCGATTCTCGCTTCCCCGGCAGGTATTCTGGAATTTCTAAATTTCCGCCTGTGCAGCCTGTTAGCCCATGCGCCGGACATGTTCGCTTCCTTAAGC
>JAKQCH010000360.1 GCA_029573825.1 Spirochaetota bacterium
ACAAGACAGAGGTCTTTGGATGAGAGTATTTCAGTTCCCCGTGCGTATTCAATGATGTCCATGTGATTGCCGGGGCGCTGTTCCTCTATGAGTGAAAATTTCCAACGGCACGGGTGTGAACAGCTCCCCTGGTTCGCGTCGCGTCCCGAGAGGAACCTGCTCAGAAGACACCGGCCGGAATAGGATATGCAGAGGGCCCCGTGAATGAATACCTCGATGTCGGCGCCGGTATGTTCCCGTATCATCCGGATTTCTTCGACGGTGGTTTCCCGCGCCATGACGATGCGGGAGATGCCCATCTCCTGCCAGAATTGGATTGAGAGGTGGTTGAGTGTGGACATCTGTGTGGAAAGGTGGAACTGTGCCTGTATGCCGGATTTTTTCAGCAGCATCAGCATCCCCGGATCGGAAAGCATTACCGCATCAAAACCGATGCCTTTTATCTCCTCAATGTATTCGGCGGTGGGGGCAATGTCTTTCTCGTGAAGAAAGGAGTTCAGAAGAAATACTGATGTAACCTTGTGCCGGCGGCAATAATCCACTGCCTTCCGTATTTCAGCGGTATCGAAATTGCCGCTCTGCATGCGGAGGTTGAATTTCTCTCCCCCGAAATATACCGCATCGGCACCGTATTTCACGGCAAAGGTGAGCTTTTCGAAATTCCCTGCGGGAGATACTATTTCAGGGTTACAGCCGCTGGTTGTCGGTAAATCCATTCTGCTTTCCCCGCTGATAAAATTCTACTGCCCGGGTGTGTTCCCGGTTCGTCCGTGAAAAGTAATGAGAACCGTCATTGCGCGCCACAAAGAAGAGGAAGTCGGTATTCTTCGGGTTGAGTGCGGCCACGATTGAGTCCCTTCCGGGGGAGCAGATCGGCGTGGGGGGATACCCGTACTGGATGTACGTATTATAGGGTGATGGCGACTGGAGGTCCTGGTAGTAAATAGGGCCGGTGAACCGTTTCACGGCATATCGTACCGTGGGGTCGCAGTCGAGTTTCATCCGGCGTTTCATCCTGTTGTGGAATACCGCGGATATATAGGTCCGTTCAAAGGACTTACGGGCTTCTTTTTCAATAAGTGACGCCATCACAAGAAGCGTATGGGTGCTGAGGTTGAGCCTGTTCATATTTGACAGATCAACCTGGTTCAGCACATATTTCAGGCGTCCTAACATGGTCTTGATGACCGATCGGGAATCTGATCTTTCCGGGAAGATGTAGGTGTCGGGGAAAAGATACCCTTCCGCTGATTCCGCCCTGATGCCAATCGATGCGAGAAAAGCCCTGTCAAAGGCGTCACTGAGAAATTTATCCTTCCTGACGATGTCGTCTCTTTCGAGGCGTTCCGCTATCTGGTACAGGTTGTACCCTTCGGGAATGGTGACCCGTCTGCGGAGGATATCGCCCCGGATCAGCATCCAGAAAATATCGAGGGAGGAAGCGCCGGTGTTGATTTTATATTTGCCGGGTTTTACAGGAGCATAATGAAGGACCTTTCCGAGACCTGAAAAGAATATCTCGCTTTCAATGAGGTTCTGTTCCCGTAAGCGGCGGGCTACGCTGATAAGCGCTTCACCGTTTTCGACATAGAAAATTTCACTCTGCATCAGTGAAGGCGGTGAATTGAGATAGAATAAAACCGAGGCTATGCATATAATGACACAGAAGGCGGCGGCGAGTCTTTTTATCAGTTTCATG
>JAKQCH010000365.1 GCA_029573825.1 Spirochaetota bacterium
TTCATTTCCGATTCCGTTTCCGTTTATTTCGTAGATATTTTCTGCAATAATATCGTTTCTGTTATATCCCGTTATCCTGATAAACTGTGAGTTTACATAGTCAATTATTCCGGAAGCATCAATAATGAGAATTGATGCCGGGATCTGTTCAATGGTAAACAACAGCCTCCGGATCTGCTCTTTCCTTCTTTTATTTTCAATTGCGTACCGCAGTGACCTTTCCAGGATCCTGCAATCAATTTCAGGACGGGTGATGATATCATCCGCTCCTTCTGACAGAACCTGAATCACCGCAGGATCATTTCCGCTTTCAGCAAGTATTACAATGGGAATTTCCGGCATTGAATGATGTAGTATTCGATATATATCCACAAGTCCCGCTGAATTGGTATTATCGGTAACAATAATTGAATCAAACCTGTTTTCCGATAAATTCTCAAGCGCCTCGGGGAGATGATCGATATAGTGAAAGGAATACCGCCTTTCAGGGTACTGATTGGATACCAGTTCAAGTGCCTCAATATCCTGTGTTTTCGCATTAAGTATCATCACTCTTTTCTGATCCATACCCGGCACTTCCTCCGGCCCAATAGTATCAACACAAATAATTCAGGGTATTTCAATATACAAATAATATATATGTTTAATTCATATAAGTCAACAATATGCGATATTGTACAATTTATCGGGCAGCCGTTTTACAGAAGATATTCCAGCTTAAAAAATCCATTGACAATTGATCTCCCGATTAATGTCAATATGGTAGCACTGTTTTAAAAATGAAAAACCTGAGCACTGAAATCACATTCTGGAATATATGAAAAAAATACTATTCATTCAATTACCTCTTATAGATCACAGCTACTCCTATATTCAGGGAAATGTCGAATATGCCCCTGCGTCCATTGCGGCATTTCTCCGTTATACTTCCAGCACGGCGGAGGCTTCCGAAACTGAATATCTTCCTTCAATTATTTCCAATTTCGGATCAAACAACACCGTTATATCCTACATTGTAAAAACAAAACCCGACATTGTTGCCTTCACCTCCTATCTCTGGAACGTTGAACGCAATCTCGTCATTGCCCGATCAGTGTCCCGTGCGCTTCCAGATACGAAAATTATTTTCGGGGGTCCGGAAATCCATCGTTCGTCATGGGCACTCACGTCCCGTCATTCATACGTTGATCTCTTCGTCATGGGTGAAGGTGAATGGTTTTTCCCCGGATATCTTTCAGGAGCTGATTTCGGTGATACCTGTGAGCTGATTCATGGCAACAGCTATATTCATCAGCCAGAAAAGGATATTATACCAGCAGAATGTATTGTTGAGCCCTTCACAAATAACATGCTTAATTCCATGGCGGACGGCAGCACCTTTGTTGAACTCACGCGGGGATGTCCATACCGGTGCAGCTACTGCTTTTATTCGAAAAATTCCTTCCGGGTCCGGGAATTACCCTTTGATATTCTGCTGAAAGCAATTTCCATGAGCGACCGGCATACCATTTCTGAAATTTATATTCTATCGCCAACCTTCGACCGTTCACCTGATTTCATTAAAAACCTGAGAACCCTTGGCGAACTGAATCATGGGATCAGGCTGCATACCGAAATCCGCGCGGAAAATATTAACCCGGAGACAGCAGCATTGATGAAACGAGCAGGTTTTACCAGCCTTGAAATAGGGCTTCAGACCCTTACACCCGGGGCCCTTACTGCGGTTGGAAGAAAATCAAATCCGGAGAAAGAACTTGCGGGAATAAAGGCACTGCATAAAGCCGGCATTGATCTGAAAATTGGCATCATTCCGGGACTCCCCGGTGACTCACCGGATAAATTCATTACAACTGTCGACCGTCTTGTCGCGGAGGGTCTTGAGGAGTGCATTGAATTTTATCCACTTATGGTGCTTCCGGGAACCAGAATAAGGGAGCAGGCCCTCAGGGAAGGGGCCGTATTTCAGGAACGCCCTCCCTATTTTCTCCTTGACGGGTGGGGATTTGACTTTGATACCCTTCGCGGTATATCATCCTATGTTGATGAGCAGACAGGAGCAGCATCGTCATTCAGCTCCCTACCTGATTTTACAGTCACCTCTTCAGGCATATTTACAAACAGTGCCATGTTTGACGGAAGTATTCCCGGCCACTGGAATGGTGAACGCTATGCATCATCAATTGACACGAATATTTTTTCGTTTTTTATTGTACTGAAAAACGCAAAGGCCCTCAATGCCGGGCTTCCCATGCTCTTTGATAATCTACCGGAAAAGGATCAGCTCTACAACATCATTATGTTTACTGATACTGTTTTATCAGAAAAGGTTCTCCATACATTCACTGCGCTGTATCAGAAAGACTCCCTTTACAGCAGGTTACATATCTTTGAGGATTGGAGCTCCGGCCTTCATCACCATTGGTACCAGGTATTCGATTCTGCCGATCACTACTGGAAAGCGCATGGTGCATACGAACTTATTACCCCAGTTCTCCGCCTTACTGATGACAGCTGGAACCGGATACAGGAGGGACATCTTCTCCCGGTAAAAATCCTCGTCGGGAAAGGAATGTTCAGCGTTGCCGGTGATTTTCTGGTACGCGAATACGGGGATACTATTGAAGATATCGCCTTTGAATCAAAAGAGGAACAGAGAAGATTTTTTACAGAGACGGGGAATGAATTCACTGAATCGGCAGAATTTCGGACATTACAGCAATAATAGAATGTGATTGATTCAACCAGAACCATTGCGTTCCATCAAATGCTCAGGATATGGCCCTGAGACAAAACAAATGCCGAGATCTTTGACTACATGGAATTCCTCTTCCAAATAAATATTTTCCGCCATGACCTGAATTCCAAGCTGGTCGGTAAATATTTTCACTCCATTTATGACCTTTATCCTTTCCCTGAACAGGTGAATATTCCTGAGACTGTGCTCAGAAAAACTCAGCAGACGCAATTCAGTCATTGAAATGATATTTAATATATTATTTCCTATAAAACAATTACTTAAACCAAGAGAAAAGTTTTCCGGCATCCCGCTTCGTAATCCATCCACAGTACGAAATACTTCATCACACCCTTTTTCGTTTACCATTATCACAAGCTCTCTTTCAGAAAAAGCCGTCGCAGCATGTTTAATATATACATCCATCGGAACATTATGAATGTGCGGCAGCAACACGGGAATATCCCTGTTATCACTGCATACATTTTTCATACAGTCCAGAAATCTCTGCAGTGAGCTTACATCCTTCACCAATTTATGTACAGCAATATCCAATACGGCATGTTCCCCTTTCTCGTCTGTTATTACAGCATATTGAAAAGATTTTTTCATAGTCCTGAGATCATAACAGAAACGCCGTGAGCAAACGTTACAAGCATCACCACTGTCCGGTCTCAGGATAGTACGAAATGTGTCCACCGCACCATTTGTTTCTGGTGATTGAGATATGCGCTGTAACGTTTCCTCTCTGATTTTTTTCAAGTTTCGAATAAGATCCCATGGAGAATCTTTTTCAAAATACACGACATCACTGGAAAAACAGATCCCGTAATTATTCCCTGACAGGGAATGATCAATTTCTCCGGCAATTTCCGTACAAAGTTCGTGAAACTTATCCACATTGAATGAAAAATCAACAATGCTGGGGAACAGAACAAAAAAATCATGCTCATAGATATCTGCCATGCTTAAATACGTGTCAGAGGGAAAATGGTTTCCACAGGACGCCATAATGACCCTGGCAATGTTTTCCATATCATAATGATAATTTTTTATTCCCCGAACTGTTTCAATATCAATTAATGACGATATTGATATATGCATTGCCCCTATGCTTTTAATTTCGAAATCGAGGTTCGTAATCTCCTCAAGCACAGCAGGAAGATAACAGGCTCCGGTAACCAGATCGCGGCCGTTGCTGTCAAGGTATACCTCTTTTCTTGCTTTAAGGTATTCCCAGAATCTGTCATTTCGCGCCATAACAGAGCTGTACACCAAAGTCAGGTTTCGACCCTCCTCCTTTGCCGCATACAGAGCGTGATCAGCCCTGGAAAGAAGGTGTGACAAATTATTTCCCATTGCCGGGTATTCCGCAATTCCGGCGCTGAATGAAACATTGAAGATTTCCCTGTTTCCTGTTTTAAAATCAATCCCCTTTAATTCATCCCTGATTTCATCAATCTTACTTTTTGCCTCTGCCGAGGAAAGTCCCGGGAACAGCATCACAAACTCTTCTCCGCCAAAACGCGCAGGAAAAAAACGTTCTGTACTGTGCCGTTTTAAAACATCCCCGAGCGTCATGAGAACATTATCCCCCATTTGATGTCCATACTGATCGTTCACCCGTTTAAAATGATCAATGTCAATAAGGGCGAGAGAAATTATTCCATTTTCAGTGTCATGAATTTCACTGTTAAAACGTTTCAGAAATTCCCGCCTGTTATAAAGCCGGGTAAGCTCATCAGTTACAGAAAGATGGTAAAATTCATTGAGCTGTTTCAACTTTGATTTTGTGAGCGCCTTCAGTTCCTCAGGAATCACCGGCTTCATCAGATATGCATCTGCACCACTCTGATATGCTTCAATCCTGTCGAAGGTATCATGGGATTCCGAAAGAAATATGAAGGGAATAAGTCTGGTTTTAATTCCAGTCCTTATTTTTCGCAACAGATCAAGGCCGTCAATTTCGGGAAGCGCAAGGTCAGAAATAATTATATCCGGCAGCTTATACGTAATATTGCTGAGGGCTTCAACTACTGTTTTTGCTGTAATATAATTATACGCACCTTCTGACAGGACATTAATGATGTGATTGATGTCCTGCTCTTCAGGAGTAACGATGAGGACAGTATTTGGAAAAGATTCTCTTGTCATCTTAGAATCACATTAATTTCATTATTTAATTCATCAAGGGCACGGACAGCTGCATCATCGAAATTCATGTCGGGATGCTTCTTATAGGCATAATTGATAGCGCTGGAGGAATTAATCCTGTGAATTTCCGCATCACCGTACTTTTTCAGAATCGTCACTACCTCCTCAACGCTTCCTCCCTGTTTTCCTACTCCTGGAATTAGCAGCGGAACGTGCTTTCCCGATTCTTCGAAAAGGTTTGATATTCTTTCAAGTTCCTCCGGATACGTTGCCCCCACAACAGCCCCCATACCGGCGCAATACCAGTCAACGATTTTCTTCGAAACGTGAAGGAATAGAGGCATATCGCCGCAGACAACATCCTGTATCTCTCCCGAACTTTTGTTGGAGGTTTTATTGAGAATATAAAATCCTTTATCGGGATATCCTTCAGAATACGGCGCAATTGAATCATATCCGAGATAGGGTGACAGGGTAACAGCGTCTGCATCAAAAAAATCAAATGCCTCCCGTGCATAGGCCTCCGCTGTCTTACCGATATCGCCCCGCTTCACATCAAGAATTACCGGGAACCCTTCTTTTTTATAGAGGGAAATCACCTTGCAGAGAGCTTCAATACCCTCAAGGCCATACTGCGCATAAAACGCATAATTCGGTTTCACCGCTGCCGGATAAACTTTTTTCTGCAGAATTTTATCAAGAATGGCTTCATAAAATGCTTCAATAATTTTCCCCGGGGTCCCCAGGTCGAGAGGGATGTCCTCCAGCACCGGGTCAAGTCCGAGGCATACGATGCTGTTAAATTTTTTTGATGATGATTTCAGGAAATCGAGATAGTTCATTTGTAGTGCCGTTATCCTTTGAATGGTTATTGTTAAAAATTTTTTAAGGATGTAAGAAATGAAGTATATAATTCAGTATTCTCTCTGTCGAAAAGAACAAAATACACATCTATAACGAAATTTTCATTCTTCATAAAATCCAGCACGGTAGTTACCGCAACTTCACAGGCCTCCTCTTTGGGATATCCGTAAATACCTGTTGAGATAGCCGGAAACGAAATTGACAAAAGGTTATGCTCCTTTGCCAGACGCATTGAGTTATAATAGGATTCTGTGAGAATAATACGTTCCCTCTTGTTTCCACCTTTGTACACAGGCCCCGGCGTATGAATAATATACCGCGCTTTCAGATTATATCCTCCGGTAATCCTGGCCTCCCCATGCTGGCATCCCCCAAGGGTTCGGCACTCCTGAAGAAGCCCGGGCCCCGCTGCGGTGTGAATAGCGCCATCCACACCGCCTCCCCCCAGAAGACCCGGATTTGCCGCATTGACAATGGCATCAACATCCTCACCGGTGATATCTCCCTGTTTTATTACGATACGGTCAATCAGTACTGCGGGATAATTCATTATATAATCTCCTGACACAATTCACACGTTCATCATCTTAATAAGACTCATCTGCGCCGCAACCATCATTTTAAAAAAATCACACGGATACGTATCAATCATGGTAGAAATACAATGATTCAGGAAAGAGATAAAATCAACTTATTTTTCATCAATGGGCATATCGAACTTCCTTCAAAGGATTACACAAAAGTAAAGCCCGAAACATTTACATGTTTCGGGCCCTGTACTATTAAAGATATGCAACAAACAACAACACGCGGAGAAAGATGATTTCTCACCTCCCCTACGTTCTTCAGTTTCTATTCGAAATCCGCCGGTGGAATAACATCCTTTCCGGTTTTTTTCTGTGCATCGAGAAGTCGCTGACGAAGTCGGTTTAAATTGTCAAAAAACTCCTGGGGGACTTCGTCTTCTTCTTTGTAAATACTGTCTATACGATCGAGCTTTTCCAGAAAACTTTTTACGCGGATTGAGAATTGAGCAGTATATTCCGCCAATGTATACTCACGGTTAAAAATATCCTTAAAGAGATCTTTAATATCCGTATATTTCGGAATCAATCCAATAGGAGTTTCAATGGCTTCATACTCATTGTGGATGCGCCCTTCCATCCACATCACCCACACTTTCTTATCAACCTTTTCGTTGAGGAACTTTCCGTTCTCCTTGAGAAAATAGTTTGTTGAGAACACAAGGGGGGTTTTTTTAAGCTTTCTTCCGAACTCGAGGTGGTTTTTAATATACCGTCCCAGAGGAACAACAAGAAAGTCAAGGTTTGCCATGGGGCTGAAATTCCGCACACCGCTTTTACCGAGAGTCGCGGCGGTTGTTTCCGATTCAAGGCTTGCACCGATAAACACTCCATGCCCCCAGTCAAGGCTCTGAAAAACAGGGACTGATGTATCTGAATCACGGCCGCCGTAAATCACACCGCTGAACTGCACGCCTTCAGGATCATCAAGTTTCGGGTCAACGTTTTCAAGCTCGCTCAGGCGTATGGTATACCGTGCATTTTTGTGAGCAGGCAGTATTTCTTTACCGTCTTTATCGGTATTCCCTTTTTTCCACTCACCGGAAAAGTTATATCCCTCCCCGGGAATATCGCTTCCCATTCCAAGCCAGTAGGGTTTACTGTCATTGATGAGAATATTGGAAAAAATCAGTTCCCTCGGCGAGGTAAGTACATCATAGATGAGAGGGTCATCAACAGGGTTTACGTCTTCAATAATACCGAAAATACCCTGCTCGATATTCACCGCATAGGCCATTCCGTCATCTCCCATCCGCAGGTAAGCAATATCATCCCCCACAATGGTCTGTCCGGGAATCATCGCTGTCGATGTCTTGCCGCAGGCGCTGGGGAAGGCACCGGTAAAATAGGTTATTCTGTTCTTCCCTTTCGGCTTTGCCCCCATAATGAACATATGCTCCGTGAGCCAATCCTCTTTGTTCGCCTTGCTTATAGCGAGGCGCAGGGCAAGTTTTTTTAATCCCAGGCTGTTGCCCGCGTACTGGTTGTTTACGGTAAAAACCCTGTTTTCTTTCAGGTCGATATAGATCCTTCTCTTGTCGACATTTTTGCAGTTGCCCCGTTCGTCAAGCTCACCCGCGGAATGAATTAAATAGAAGAAATCATCTGATCCATTAAGAGTCTTGAAGAACTCATAACCGGTACGGTACAGAAGATCCTCACTGTGCGCAACGTATGATGAATCCGTTATCTGCAGTGCGGCGATGGAAAATCTTGAATGTAATGGACCAAGGCAAAAAAACCGCACCAGGACTTCCTTTCCTTTCATAATGCCGTCCATGATGCCGTACACTTCTTTAAGCGCCTCTTCCCTGGGTTTCGTATTGATGACCTTGCTCATCTTCATATCCGGGGTCACCAGGACACTGGTATTGGCCTTGTCCCGTGCCTGATCAGAATATCCGTCATAATGGACAGTATGTCCTTTCATTGCCAGTGTCCGTTCTTCACCGGTAGTAAGGGCCATCTGACGAACATAATTGATATCTTCTTTCGTGTCAGTAATAACTGTTACCTTTGACGGTTTGCAGAGATTAACGTACTCTTCAACGATCTTCAACACATGGGGATTATTGAGGGCCTCCAATTTTTTCAGGTTCTGTTCATTCAATACATTTCGATCAATGTTCACGGTGATCCTCCCTTCTATTCAAATTATTTCATCACTGTTTATGTTAAGAACTATGGCAATCCGATTTGTGGCGTGATCAGAAGCAGCCGACAATACCCGATTTTATATCGGGTATTGCAATACGACAATACCTTCAGATATTCGTCAAACCAAAATTGGCTTTTTGAACAACCGGAGGGTTATTGTAAATTTCTGACTTTTTTTAATACAGGGATAATCGCCGATTCATCCGGCAGAGGGCATATATTCGTGTTCAGAAGTGTTTTCTCGGACAACTGAGAATATAAATATCACTGTCATGGCGTGTAAAACCCACGCCCCTTCGTGACTTCTCTCCCCAGTATTTGCACACCACCGTATCACCGGCAAATCCTTTGAAATGATAACAGCGCCTGCATTGATCCAGCTTCATCACAGTTCCTCCATGGCGGGTATATCATCACTATCGACAAAAACTGTACCATGCTTAATCACAGGACCTGAGAAAATTCCACCGGTATCAGATGAAGCGGATGGACACATCAGAGGAGCGCGGTACTGAAATACCGTTCCGCCCTGTCGGGGAGTATTGTAACGATACGATTTCTGCCGTTATCGACATGGAGCGCCGCGAACACATTCGCTCCCGAGGAGGTCCCCACAAGAAGCCCCTCCTCCCGTGAAAGTTTCCGTGTCATGTCAATTGCCTCGTCATCGGAAACCGTCAGTACACCATCAACCATGCTCACGTCCAGCACATCAGGTACAAAACCGTCCCCGATCCCCTGTATCTGATGCAGCCCTGGCTCTCCTCCCAGGAGAGCGGCGCTGTTTTTCGGTTCCACGGCATATACTTTTACCGAGGGATTCTTCTCTTTCAGAAATTTTCCGATTCCCTGCAGCGTCCCTCCGCTACCGACGCCGGCGACAAAAACATCAACTTCACCGTTCATGTCTTTCCATATTTCAGGCGCTGTCTGTGAATAATGTATCTCGGGATTGTGGGGATTCACAAACTGGTTTGCGATAAAATATTTATCCGGATCTGATGAAGTGATCGCGCGGAGCCTTTCAAGACATCCGTTCAAACTTTCTCCTGCGGGAGTCAGCTCAATATCACCCCCGAAGGCATGAATAATTTTCTTTCTCTCTTCGCTCATGTTTTCCGGCATAATGCATATAACGTTGTATCCTTTTTGAACACCGACAAGTGTAAGGCCAATGCCGGTATTTCCGGAAGTTGCTTCGATGATCGTCATTCCGGGCCGGAGGGCACCTTCTTTTTCTGCATTCTCAATTATATTGACTGCAACACGGTCCTTCAGGCTTCCGCCTGGATTGAGGAATTCCGCTTTTGCGAAAACCTTTCCCGATGACAGTTTTCCCAGCCCGATCATCGGGGTATTCCCTACACTTTCAAGAATTGATGATATCAGCATTTCCGTTCCCCGCATAATAAATCATGCAACGATACAGTACCACCACTGAAAAAAGTCAAGGTAAAAAAGGAACCCCGTACACATGCCGTTCCTGAACGTAAATAAAATATACTGCGTTGTTTTTCAAAGCACTTCTATAGCATTACATTGAGAAGTAATAATTGAAATTTTTTCAAAATAATGGTACACTATTGATTGCCCCAATTTTTTATTTGAATTCTCATGATACATATACTGCAATTGCATATACCGCATGAGTCACTTCATGCGCCGCTTCGGCACCAGTACACCGCAGCGTAATTCATTCAGAAACACGGACACGAAATGACTAATGACTATGACGTGATTGTAATCGGCGCCGGACATGCCGGCGCAGAAGCCGCCCTTGCAGCCGCGCGCATGGGGCATCCTACACTGATGCTTACCGGCAATCTCGACACAATATGCCAGATGAGCTGCAACCCCGCAATCGGCGGACTCGCCAAGGGGCATCTTGTCAGGGAAATTGATGCCATGGGAGGCGAGATGGGAATAAACATCGACGCCACGGGGATCCATTTCAAGATGCTCAACAAGAGCAAAGGGCCTGCGGTATGGGCCCCCCGGGCCCAGGCTGACAAGAAAGCGTATCAGTTCCGGATGAAGGAGATCATGGAGAAGCAGAAAAACCTTTCCATCATTCAGGATATTGCAGC
>JAKQCH010000376.1 GCA_029573825.1 Spirochaetota bacterium
GCGAAGGATGATGAATCCAGGAGTTTCTGGAATACCGTCATGACAAAACCCACGGCACGGTTTTCCGACTGCATCGCCCGGTTAAACTCTTCAACGACATACCGTGTCGTCTCATCATAAAGAAGCCGTTCGTCAGTGTACAGTTCAAAGCGTATTGTCCGCGCATGGCGTTTGGTGAACCCGCCCACGTCAGTTTTCGTCCGCCTGATAATCACTTCCGAAAGCTTGCTCCGTAATGTTGAAAGGTCAGTATTGTTCAGGCAGTATGTGTTAAAAAATGTCTGGAACGGGCCGAGAAGGTTTTTATCGAGAAGGCGCACCAGAAAATAAAGCTCTTCAAGCTTGCCCCTGAAAGGTGTTGCGCTGAGGAGGAGCAGGGCGTTGGTGTTTACCGATAAAATTTCAGCCACATTGTACGCCAGCGTGCTTTTCAGGGAATCTCGCCGGAGTCGGTGCGATTCATCAAAGATAATCACGTCCCATTTTGTTCTTTTCAGGTTCTCAATGTGGGACTCGCTTTTAATGAAATCCAGGGAGCAGATTACTTTGTCCAGGAGGCTCCACGGGTTGGAGTTCTTCGTGCCTTTCTCCCTGCGGGTTTTTTTAAATTCCCGCCTGTCCATCACGACAAAACGCTCGTTAAACTTGTTTTCCATTTCACTCTGCCACTGCATACAGAGGGACGCGGGACACACAATGAGTATCCTTTTGTATCCATGGCGGAAAATCAGCTCTTTGATGACGAGGCCGGCTTCAATGGTTTTACCCAGTCCCACTTCATCAGCCAGGAGATATCTCGGGTTCAAGGAATTTATAATCCGATGGGTTGATTCTATCTGGTGGGCGAGAATCTGGGTCCGGGAATTGGATAATGACAGCACCTTGTCGTTGGTGTACGCGAGTTTCAGCAGGTATGCTTCTATACGGAGAGCGAACCTATCATCACCTGTGATGGCACCCTCCTGCAGGATTTCAAGAATTCGGTCTTCATTGCTTATTGTGCTGCTGTCGCCCGCAGTATAGTGTACCTCAAGACGTGAATCGAAAAGATCAAATTCATCATCAATTAATGCCACATCCTGTGTCACTCCGTGTCTCCTTGTGCAATATGCAGGTTTTGTCGAAAAAATCCCTCCCATGGTTATGAGAAGGGCGCCGGTGACTCTATGCTGGTGTGACGCATGGTTCGGCATGGTGACTATCGTTATCAGGCGACATAATGAATCCACGGCGTGAAAAATTCAAGCTGTTTTTTATGTCGCTTTATCAGTACGGCGAGCTGGGAAAACTGCGTCATTCAAGCGAGGTGAAACCTTCAATTTCTTTTTTTATTTCCTCTCCGTGAAGGTGTTCAAGGGATTTGGCGATGAGCTCCTTTGTTTCCGACACGATTTTTTTTACAGCCTCATCCTGAGCTGAAATTGATGCTATTCGCGTGAGGTTGAGGTTGATCATTTCCAGGTATGCTATTACATCTGACAGCCTTTCATCATCCATAGTTTTATCCGGATATTGAATTTTGATCACCTGCATAACCGCAGGTTGAATAAGAGCGCCTCACAAAATTAGTCAACTATATGGAGATGCCCCCCTTCTGTCGGAGCGTACTGCGCATGCGCTATTATAACACATTATTTGTTTAAAATAACCACACAGTTAGCTGAAAACAGCGTGTTTATTTATCCTGAAAAGTCAATGATAATTATTGCGCGCCTGTATTTCCTGCCCTCCCGGGGATCATACAGCGGTGCGGGTATTTTCCCATGAATTTTACGGGTTTCTTGCACAGTGGCCTGCCATACAGGGAACTCAATTGTCCAGTCCGAGGTAAACGTTGTTTTCGTTTTTGTTGATGGCCCCTGATCGGTACAGAGGTCTCATGCGGTCAAGTTCACGGAATCCCTTTTTCAGGTCCCGTGGCTCTTCGGAGGAGTAAAGAAGCCGCTGTTTCATCCCGAATCTTCCGATTTCATGGCGTACGGAAGCGCGGAGTCCCAGGTTGACCACCGTGCACACAACAGGGTGCGGCATGGCCCCCGGAAGGCGCCGGATAATTGACATAAATGAGAAAAATTCTTTTTTGATCCATAGCTTTCCTTCATGGAGTTCGCCGGGAGTCATGAGGGCCGGCTTAAACACAACAGTTTCGGTATCATAATATTTCCAGTCAAGGGTGATGATACGGTCCTGTGCCTTCAATTCACTGAAAAGCCTGGTCCCGGGATATGGTGTAAGTATATTGAATGACGCGCAGGCGACCCTGTTTTTGATCAGAAACTCAAGGGTCTCCGGAAAAATGGAGCGGTCATCCTCGTCGAATCCGAACACCATTGATGCGTGAAAGTGGATTCCCGAACCATGGATTTTTTTTATGGCCTCTCTGATATGCTGCAGATCGGTGTAGGATTTTCTGAACCGTTTCAGCGTGCGGGGAGATACCGATTCCAGCCCGAAGAGGATCGACACACATCCGCTTTTCACCGCAAGCTTCATGAGCTCTTCGTCATCGGCAAGAGATACCGGGGCCTGTCCGACCCATCTTATCTTCAGGGGCTGCAGCGCATGAAATAGTTCAAGGGCGTATTTCCTGTCTCCTGTGATGTTATCGTCCAGAAAGATAAATGAAGCCCCCCCCGACTCTTCTATGTATCGCACAACGTTTTGGACCGGTGCGTGCCGAATCGTGCGGCCGTAAATTTTGGATACTGAGCAGAATTCACAGTCATAGGGGCAGCCCCTTGTTGTCTGGATCGGAAGAAGGGAGAAGGGACCCTTTGCCATTTCCTGCAGGGAGCGCACCGGAATGTACCGATGGAGCAGAATATTGTTTTTTGAATAGAAGGGTTTCAGGTCTCCGGATTCAGCGTCGGCTACAATCTCCTCCCAGACCTCTTCAGCTTCCCCTGTCACGACGGCATCGGCGTGCTGAGCTGCTTCATCGGGAAGCAGGGTGGGGTGGATTCCGCCGAGGACGACAGGAATTCCCCGTTCCCTGAAGCTGTCAGCGACTGTGTATGCGCGGCTTGCGTTTGAGGTGAAGCAGCTGATTCCCACAAGGTCGTAGTCTGTGTTGAAGTCAATTTCGCGGTATTCTTCCTCAATTATGGTGACCCGGTGGTGCGGCGGCGTCAGTGATGACAGAATGTGGAGCGATAACTGCGGCATCATGACGCTTCGGGGTGTTTTGTATTCAGGATCGATGCACGGTGATACCAGCAGTATGTTCATAGAAGGCTTTTCCTGTTTTGCCGGATCTGAAACGATTATTTTCCCCTGTATTCGATTGTGAGAATTGTTATATCATCATTAGAGGACGCCGTGGTGCCGGTGAATTTTGAAAGGGCGTCCAGGATACTGTCGCAGAGACTGCCGGGGGGGAGGGAGCTGTGCGCGTGAATAAGTTCCAGGAACGATTCCTCCCCGAAAATCCGGCGTTCAGAATCAAATGCTTCCGTTATTCCGTCGGTATAGAGGATGATTTTATCTCCCGGAAAAAGCCTTGTTTCAGTTTCAATGTAGTTCGGTTTCATGAAGCGGTTGATTACTCTTCCTTTCGGATTCAGTATTTCAACCTTTCCGTTTTTCCGCACAATTATAGTGGGGGTGTGGCCGGCTTTCGCGCTGGTCAGTTTCCCTGTTTCGATGTCAATATGGCATACCGTTGCAGAGATGAAATAATTATCAATCTTTTCTGATAAAAGTTCATACAG
>JAKQCH010000377.1 GCA_029573825.1 Spirochaetota bacterium
CTGTTTCTGGGCGCTGGGGATTATTTTTTTATAGTCAAAGCCGTATTTTGAAGCGTAGGCGATTATCTCTTCTATTATCCGCAGGTCCCCTTCGTTGTGTGGAGGGCGCCGCAGTGAAAACATTTTGGCCCGCAGAAACTCCACGCATTCCCTGAATTTCAGATGGTTCCTCATGTTGAGTATCCGCTGGATGACTGCATTTTTCCATGGAAAAAAGGTGAGAAAACGCTGAAATTGCGTAAGCATAAGGTCCGCCATACCTGCGGCGGTGGATATCAGGGAGAACAGGGCGTGCGCCATCCGGTAAAGATACCGGCGGTTGTCGAGCATGGCTATGTGTTTCTCGATGAGGTGCCTGTTTTTCTGGAGAAACTTTATAATATCTTCAGGGTTGTAATGTTCCTTCGCTTCATCCCATAGACGGGAAAGTGGTTTATTAATTTTCAGATTCAAAGTACACCATGCCCTGAATATAGTAAATTGATTCTTACAGGTTTAAGGAAACATTGACTCCCTGATTCTGTCAAGAAATTATGTCATATAAAAACCTTATTTCCAAACATGGGGTTTTTATATGAACTGTTTATATTTTCCGTGACCTTCGCGTTATTCCCCGCCAGAGCAGTCCCCCCATGGACTGCCCCGGGACATAGTCATGCCCGCTGAGAATGAGTTTTTCAACTGAGAGATCGAGAAGATTTTCCTTTTTCATCGCAAGGGGATTGCGGTTCAGGATCACCATGTCCGCCTTCTTCCCCTTTTCAAGGCTCCCGCGCTCGTTCTCGTCAAATGAAGTCCATGCCGCGTTGCGGGTAAACATGGTGAGGGCTTCCTGTACGGTAACAGATTCTTCCGGCACATAGTGATTGCAGGCTGCCCAGATGCCGAACACGGGATCCGGTTCAGTGCAGGGGCCGTCGGACCCTCCGCTCATGACAATGCCCATGTCAGTCATGGTGCGCAGGGGTGATATCCGATACGCGCGGTCTCCCATGATGGACTCTATATATTCAAGGGGCTCAAGGTTCCAGTGGATAAAGGAAGGCTGAAGGGCAATGGCGATGCCCAGTTCCGCGCACTTCTCAAGGCCCTCTTTTGTGGGGAGGCATGCGTGAATGATGGTATGGCGATGGTCCTCTCTTGGATGGTCCTTCAGGGCTGCACCAAGCGCTTTCACCGCCTGGTCAAAGGAGGCGTCCCCGATTGCATGCATCTCAATCTGCAGGCCCGCACGGTTGGCGTCTTTTGTAAAGGCGGTTACCGCCTCATCGTCATAGAAGAGGACACCGCGGTTGCTGCTGTCATTGCGGTAGGGCTGGTTCATCGCGGCATCCATCGATCCGAAGCAGCCGTCAAGGGCCGTGGCAAAACAGCCCCCGATGCGCGGAAGCTTCCGTTTCAGGGCCTTTTTCACGTCCATGGTCTGGAAGAATACTCGTATCTGCAGGGGATTGTACTGGCCCCTGGCAAATGTGCGTTCAAGGTCCACATCCATATCACGGGGAAATCCCACCCCTGACACGGTATGGATCATGCCGATTCCCCTGGATGCCAGTTTATCAACGGCGCTGATCATGCCGTTCAGGGTTTTTTTCAGTGAGACTTTTTTTGTGGCGAAGTCTGTCACGGCAAAGAATGCCTCCTGGTTCATTTCGCCGCTTTCGGCATGGAAGCCGCGGAGGGAGGTAATTGTTTTCGGCAGCATCGCGATCATGGGGCTGTTGAGAATTGCCGCATGGCCGTCATATTTGACAATGAATACGGGGCGGTCCGGGCAGGCCTGGTCGATCTCTTCCCGGGACAGAAGGCGCTTCTCTTTCACGCTGTGTGTCGATGCGCCGAAACCTACCAGCAGGGGATCGCTGTTCTGTGCGGCGAAATCCTTTATCACCCCCTGCATGGTGGGCAGATCTTCAGAGTTTCTGATATCCAGCCCCGATGCGAAGAGCGCGTATGAGGCGAAGTGGATATGGGTATCAGCAAAGGATGGTGTGAGGCTTGTATCCCCCAGAAGAATTCTCTCTCCGTGACTATACTGTTCCGGGAGCTCATTGCCCACATGGAGAATATCTCCTTTATCTTCAACACAATACCTGAATACATTGCTGTCCTTATCGCAGGTGATTATTGTCCCTTCATATACTTTCATGTTTCTCTCCATGTGAATGAAAAGCTGTCCCGGCAGGAGGGGATTACCCGACGGTATCAGTTACTGACTGGCACGTCAAGTAAGTAATATTGTGTTGTGACCTTTCGTCGTGTGCGGCAGGCCCGGCCGGCTTTACCGGTTGAGCAGCAGATCGCTTATATTCAGCAATACAACCCCCAGAACAATGATGCAGATGGATGCAATTTTCAACAGCGATACCGGTTCCCTGAAATAGGTCATCCCTATTATGGAGACAAGCAGTATTCCCATACCGGCCCAGATCGCATAGGCAAAACTGAGGTCGAAATACTTTAACGCATAAATGAAAACGCTGAATGAAATAGCCCAGAACATAAAGGTGAGAATTGACGCGGAGAGATTGGTAAATCCGTTTGATAGTTTCATACAGGTGGAGCCGCAGAGCTCTGTAAGTATTCCAACAGATAAAAGAAGCCAGCGCATATTTATTCTCCTCTCACGGTTATTGCGGTGTGTGATAGTATTCCGTGTATACCGGTATGTACAGTATAATGAAGAAATGAATGAAAAACTATAAAGGGTTGATAAATTCTACCGTTTGGATATGGTTTTTCTCTGTATGGGCGCCGCAGGCATCAGGGGTGATAATTCATTCATCCTGAAAAGGGGTTTGGAATGTATTCCTCGTCATACTTCAAGGCGGATAGTATACTTTGTCCCCTGGGACCTTTCTATTAATAGCGATGCGCGGATCTGTTTCACCATCATCCCCACAAGCTTCATGCCGAAGCCTGTGGAGCTTTCAACGGTGACAGTAGCCGGCAGTCCGATGCCGTTGTCGCTGTAGTGTACCGTGACCACATTGCCATTTTTCTCCGCACTGAGTGTTATGATGCCGTTGTCTCTGTCCCTGAAGGCATATCGCTTTGAGTTGGTGATTAACTCATAGACGATTATCCCTATTGGAAGGAGTACCTTCGAGCTCAGAACAATATCTTCAACATGTATGTTCCTGGTGACCGGAATCGTGTCAGGAAAAACATCAAATATTTCTTCAATGAGGGGCGGCAGGAAGTCTTTCATGTTCAGGTCCCGGAAACCCTCGGTGCGGTACAGTTTGTCATAGAGTATTTCCATGCTCTGCATTCGGCCTGCGGCATCCTTGAGGGCACGGGAGGCTTCGGGACTGTTCAGCGCCCGTGATTGCAGCATCAGGAGACTTTTGACCATGTTTAAGTTGTTTTTTATTCGGTGGTGGACTTCCCGGAGCAGCAGTTCCCTTTCGGCGATAAACGCATTAATGCTCTCCTCGGCCTGTTTCCGGGCGGTGATGTCGTGTGCGACAACCGCCGCGCCGGTTATGATGCCGTCCCTGCTGAGGAACTCGTTATGCAGCTCCACCCACCGTGTACGGCCGTCTTTTTCCTTTATGCAGTATTCGGTTTCTTTCGACACGGGCATGCCTTTCAATATGTTTTCCACTCTCTCCAGAAAGATTTTCCTGCTTTCCTCTGTCAGAATGTCCGTGGGATTCATGGTGAGCAGTTCCTTTTCGGTATACCCGGTATACTCGCATATAAGGGAGTTGACCTTCGTAAAACGCTGTGTCGCGAAATCGACCTCGTATATTCCCGCCGGCGCGTTATGAAAGAGCTGGCGGTATTTTGTTTCGCTTTCCCGAAGCAGCTCGTCGGCCCGCTTCCGTTCGGTGATATCGCGGGAAATTGCGAGGATGCTGTTTCCATCGTACTTCGTGATGCGCGCGTCATACTGTCTTTTCTCTCCCGCAAGCTCCAGCTCATATTCAACCGATTGGGCTTGTTCGGTCTGGAAGCAGCGGTCAAATACCCCGAGAAGCCGTTCAGCTTCATCACTGCCGAATATATCATCCAGTGTTTTCCCTATAACCTCATCCTGAGGGAACGGCAGCACCGAAGAGTCGGGGACATAAATTTCCTGATACCGCCCCCTGCGGTCTATGACAAACAGCAGATCCGGGATGCCGCGCAGGATTGCGGCATTGCGCTGTGATTCCGCGTGTGCCTTCCTGTGGGCATCAAACAGATCGAAGGCCATTTCAATTGATGATGTAAGGACAAAATCTCCTGAATCTTTTATCACATACCCGTAGCGGGTTATACCGCGCACTTTCTCTACCATCTCCCGTTCCGAATGGGAGGTGAGGAAGACGATCGGCAGGGTACGTTCCGCGAGAATTTTCTGCGCCGCCTCAGGACCGTCCATTCCGGGGCCAAGGTCAATATCCATGAGGATAAGGTCGACAACCTCACCTTCTCGGCACATATCAACCGCTTTTTCGCCGGTATCCGCGATTATCACCCTGTAGCCGTAATCATTGAGAATGGCCATTTCATTCATGGCGGTTATAGGGTCGTCTTCCACAATCATAATTGTTTTCATTGTTTGCTGTTCCTGCTTGCGTTATTCGGGAGATGTACATCAATTGAAACCGGGAATTGCCGGTCAAAGATAATAATAGCGCAACTCTCACAGGTGGTAATATTTTTCAAGGAAAAAGTTATCATTAAAATGAGAATATTGTTTTAATACATTGAACAGCGCCTGCGGCGTGCTTGAGGGACAGGCGTCTGAAGGAGCTGGTAAACACCAGTTTGGAAATGCGCTGCATTCCCGCTATCGGTATCTGTCTATGATATGGACCGCATGTCCCTGGGTGAAGGGCGCTGCCCTTCCCCCAGGGGGGCCCCCATCCCGCGACTCAGGCGGCGTCGGGCCTTGCTACGGCTACTGCATTCACCACACTTGCTGTTCAGCAGGGAAGTGAAGGAACTTCTGTTCATGAAATGCGCTCCCTCATGCATCGCAACAGCCTCCTGCTGGCTCTGCATGGCTCGGGGTCCTCCCTCGCTGAGGGACCGGAGTGAGTTTTTCTCTGCCTCCGGGAGTTCCCTGCGGGAGAGCAGGGCGGCTTTCGCGCCTTGTTCTGAATATGCGTCAACTATGTTGACATTAAGCGCCTTCAGGCGGTTTTGTTCAACGTCTTGCTTACCCGACGTTGCGGCGGCTTTTTACGCGATGTGGCGTAGCCCGAATGGACGACAGCGAGTGAAGCGCATAAGATTTGTTATCAGCTGTTGCGCTTATTTCACAATCCAGTTATCAATTTTTAAACTTTTTATTCTTTCGAATTCTTTTTTATTATTTGTTACAAGAATGCCGTTTTTAGCTAAAACTGTTGCAGCAATTATATAATCATTTGGACCTATAATTGTTCCTTTCAGTTCCATTGATGAACGAATCTTGGAATAAAGAATTGAACAATCATCATCAAATGGTATAATTTCAAAAGGTTCAAGAAATCGGTTGATAGTAGATAAATTCTTAGCTTTTTGCTGACTTTTTTCAGCACCATAAAGAAGTTCCGCTTTTACTATTGAAGGAATTTTAATATTATTTGGATTTATGTTTTGTATATTTTCCATTATAGAAGGATATAAACCTTTAAGAAAATACACACATATATTTGAATCAAGATAATAAATCATAAGATTTCTCTTTTTGAATCTTGCTCAAATGATAATTTCTTAATTTCAAATGATTTATCTGTTATTGAACCAAATAAATCAAAATATCCCTGGGGATAATCTTCGTTTATTACTTTCTTTATATTCTTGCCTACCCATTTTGAAATTGAAATACGTTCTTTTGCTGCAGCTTTTTCAATCCTGGCCAAGGTATCTTTGTCGATATATAATGATATTTGCGGCATAGAAAGCCTCCTATAATATAGATAATAAAAGGATAGTAAAAGTCAAGTATATTTGCAAGTATATTTTTAAGTGCACTGGCAAAAAGGGGTAGTGTGTGGGGCGGTAGGTTTCCCAGTACAGTTCGAGCTGCTGAAGACATCGGTGCGCAAGAATGGTGTAGCGGTCTTTTCCGCCCTTGGTATCTGTCCCTGAGATGGACCGCATGTCCCTGGGTGAAGGGCGCTGCCCTTCACCCAGGGGGGCCCCCATCCCGCGACTCAAACGGCGTCGGGCCTTGCTACGGCAGCTGCATTCACCATACCTGCTGCATCGCAGGGAAGTGAAGGAACTTCTGTTCATGAAAGGCGCTCCCTCATGCCTCCCACGTCCATCCCTGGCCGGCTCGGCATGGCTCGGCGTCCGTGCCTCGCTGAGGCACCGGATAGAGGGAAGGGGTGTTGCAGTGGTGGGAATGGGTTGCCATGTTCATTGGATTTTTTCAGAAGAAATAATTGCTCAATTCATTTCGAAAATATTTCATTTAAAAACTCTTCTTTGCTAAGAGTCGCCTGCCATACCCGGTGACGTTTTACGGATTCGATTCTTTTTTTCTGGGGATATTTAAAAAACGTGCCGTTTCGACAGGGCCGAGTTCTTTCAGTAATACTGTTATCCCTTTTTTTAAAATTTCTTCTTCACCCTGATATTTCGTTTCTTTCATTTCAAATTCTCCTTTTCACAAAAGGTGATTGGATTCATGCATTGTATGGATCGTATATGTTTTGAACATTTATTCAGCAATTTATCGTCACAGGAGATTTTACCAACTGGTAAAACCCCTGCTTTGCTTTTACCAGAATGAGGTTAACAGCATCTGTTTCCATCCGGATTCTCATGTAATCCTGATCATCAAAGGGGCGGCACAATGAGCATACATCAAGATAAATTCTTGTCATAATTCCAACGCAGAACTGTTCATTTTTTTTACCAAAATAATGGTTTTGCTGAAACGCAATCATTTTTTATTCTTTTTATTATCCGGGGAGGTTTTATTTTGCTTCCGTGCCTCGCGGAGGGGCTGCAGGGCGTGACCCCCTCCGGCCTTGCTGCGCTCGGCCGCCTCCCCCGGATCGGGGGAGGGTTGTGGGAGATGGATTTACTCTGTATAAGAAATTCTTGGGGAGCTGTATTGTGGAGATTGAAAAACGCTCTTGACATTGACGAATTAAACACTTAAGATAATAATGGGTTGACTGCTTAAAATAAATTTAAAATAGCTTTTCGTGATTTCATGTAGCCGGGAGGGCCTATGCAATCCATAAAACAGGAAGCAATAAATGCAATATCAACACTTCCTGATGATGCAACAATAGAAGATATCATGTATCGCCTTTATGTTATTGATAAAGTCCACGCAGGTCTTGACGATGTGAAAAATGGACGTGTTATAACTACTGAGGAATTGGAAAAAGAAATTCAAACATGGTAAAATGGTCAGAGTCATCGAAAAAGGATCTTAAAAATATCTATGATTACATTGCAGAAGATTCAGTTCATTATGCGAAAAAAGAAGTTTCCTCTATTGTCAAAAAAGCAAAATCACTAAGTTCCTTCCCTGCCAGAGGTCGAATGGTTCCAGAGATCATGGATGAGCATATTCGTGAAATCATCATTTTTCAGTACAGGGTAATTTATTCAATATCGCCAGATAATAAAAACGTTGAAATTCTTGCCGTGCTTCATGGCAAAAGAGATTTTGACGATGCTTTTCAATATCCTGAAGAATAAGCAAACCTGTAAAACCGCCTTCCGATAAGCTGCATGGAGTGACCCCCTCCGGCCTTGCTTCGCTCGGCCACCTCCCCCGGTTCGGGGGAGGGTTGTGTGAGATGAATTTATTCTGTTATGGGTGAAGCGGTTGCAGTGAAGTAAGTTCTGTTCATGGTATGTGTTGCATTCCCGCTATCGGTATCTGTCCCTGAGATGGACTGCATATTCCGGGTGAAGGACGCTGTCCTCCCCCCGGGCCCCGTGCGCCCGGCATGGGCATATACTAGGTAGTGAAAGTCTACTACGGAGGTTGATAGCACCAACCGTTAGCCTAACAGTTTCCTGAAAAACTCGGTTAAAGTATAGAAATTAATTGCCAAAACAGTCAAGGCGAATAATAAAGTAATCATGAGAGGAACAGATAACCCAACCCAAATAGAAATGTACAGTTACATTCCGCTGGAAACACGGATACC
>JAKQCH010000378.1 GCA_029573825.1 Spirochaetota bacterium
GACCTTCAGCTTCAGTTCAGCAGCTGTTTTCACGGTGTAGAGGCATGCCGCGGCACCTGCCATGTCGCTTCGCATTGATTCAATATTTCCGGATGGCTTGATGTTGATCCCCCCTGAATCAAATGTGACGCCCTTTCCCACAAGGCCCAGAGTGTGTTTGTTCCCCGGTTTTCCTGTGTATTTTAAAATAACGCACTGAGGGGGATAATGCGATCCTCTGCTCACGGCACACATGAGGCCCATGTTCAGCTTTTCCATGTCTTTCCGGCCAAGTATGGTGCAGGTGATGCCGTGTTGTTTCGCGATTTTTTTTGCCGCTTTTGATATCCCGGCGGGATTGCTGTTATCGCTGGTGTCATTCACAAGATTTCTGCAGAGCAGGGAGTTTTCACAGATAATCGCTGTCTCTCTAAGGAGCGCAGGTGCCTTATCGGAATCAGTATATATGAATACGGTGTCAATTTCAGCCTCGCTGTTGTTCTGTTTTGACTTATATCTGGAAAAGGAATAATTGGAAAGATAAAGGCCCTCGGCTATTGCGGTGATCACCTCATTTTCATCCATTGATTTCACTGGTGGAATAACTACATGGAGTTCCCTGATTTTTCGTTTCCGGGCGGAAAGCATACAGTTACCGGCGCTTTTTCTGAGAGCTTCCGGGGTGGTATTTTTCGGTTTACCGACTCCGCAAATAAAAACATTAGGATTATTTCTGAAAGGAAGGAACATCACTTCTCCTGGTTTTCCCCGGACAAATGAGAGGTCTAATGTGGCGGTTATAAAATCCAGTTCCCCGGGAATTGATTCAGATATATGTACCGCCTGTTCTTCATCAAGGAAAAGCACGACAGTCGTGTCAGATGCGGCAGTGTACATTTGTTTTTTTGCAATTAGTTTCATAATAACCCGGAGTATTTCAGATATAAGTATTCTGCACAGCTTTCAATAGTACCAAGGCAATGTCGTAATCCGCACATTGCACATGGCAGTAAATAATGCAGTACTGAAGAAGTAGCAGATTGAGATACACGTTTGTATAGAGAGATGTGATTATTATCAAGAATAATTTTGACACACCGGAATTCACGGGATATTTTTTTCATGCCCGGTACACAGTATCCTGTAAAATTGAATTCCGGGTTGTCGGCAGAAATATCCTCACCCGATGGAAACTGGAATTCAGGGGCTATTTGAAAAAATACCGTAATAATTTATTTGACAAAATATGGGGTGAACTTACTTTGGCGCATACAGATAAAAAATTCTCGCATAATTATCGCAGTTTTTCTGCGAGAAAACATTGATCATTGGTTCAAAAAGAAGTAGTATTAAAACAGGTATTTTACAAATCTTGGTAACAGCCCCGCCATGTACTATGCTGCAGGGTTGTTATGAATCTTATCAATCAGGATAGTTGTATGATGAACGGTGTTGAAAAAGAGTTTGATGATGAAGTATACGAAGACGAGTTCTACGAGGAGAATTTTGACGAAGAGGAACTGGTTGATGAAGAGGAAGGCCTCGTAAAAGACTTCGATGATGATGAAGTGGTTCATGAACTGGATGATGATGACGAGTGGGATTCAAAAGCAACACGTCGTATTGAGACCAGTTATGCCTGCGAGGATTGTGACTACCGCTGGGAAAATGTTATTGTAAAAAGAAAAACTGATATTGAGGAAGAGATTGATGATCTCGATATCATCTGTCCCATGTGCGGTTCCATGAACATAAGTATAATATGAGCGATGATCACATACGGATCAGGGGTGCGCGGGAGCATAATCTAAAAAACATTTCCGTTGATATCCCGCGGGACAAACTTGTTGTGATCACGGGGCTTTCCGGTTCAGGAAAGTCCTCTCTTGCGTTCGATACAATTTATGCCGAGGGACAGCGGCGATATGTTGAGTCCCTCTCCGCGTATGCACGGCAGTTCCTCGGCCTTATGGAAAAACCAGATGTTGACCTCATAGAAGGCCTTTCCCCCGCAATATCAATTGAACAGAAAACGACACACCGGAATCCCCGCTCAACAGTTGGGACGGTAACTGAAATATATGATTATCTCCGGCTTCTGTTCGCCCGCATAGGGGTCCCCTATTGCTATAAGTGCGGAAAGAAAATATCCTCCCAGTCCGTTGATCAGATCGTGGAGACCCTGATGACCATGGAGCAGGGGAGCCGTATGCAGGTAATGGCTCCCGTGGTGCGGGGACGGAAGGGTGAACACGAGGAAAAATTAAACACCGCGCGAAAAAGCGGATTCCTCCGTGTCCGGATCGACGGCGAAATGCGTATGCTCGATGAAGAAATCACTCTTGAAAAAAACAAAAAGCATGATATTGACATTGTGGTGGACAGACTTTCCCTCAAGGACGGCATACGGTCCCGCCTTGCGGAATCGATCGAAACCGCAATTGACCTTGCGGAGGGATTGGTTGTTGTCGCCTTCGAGGACAGTGAGATGCTGTTTTCCACAAAACTTTCCTGCCCTGACTGCGGTGTGTCAATTCCTGATCTTGCTCCGCGCATGTTTTCCTTCAACAGCCCCCACGGCGCATGTCCTGTATGCAGCGGCCTCGGTTTTATTATGCGGTTTGATCCCGATCTCATTGTTTCCGACCCCGAAAAGTCACTCTATGACGGCGTCCTGGAAGTTTGGGGGAAAAGTACGAGCTACTGGTATCTCGAGCAGATCCGGACCCTTGAAAAAAATTTTGATTTCGATGCGTCATTGCCCTGGAAAAAGCTTACGAAAAAGATAAAAGAAGTGATATTGCACGGATCCGGCACCACGCGGCTCCGCTATGATATCCAGCGGAACGGCGACCAGTATAAGTTTGCACGAACTTTTGAGGGGGTCATTCCCAACCTCGAACGGCGGTATCGTGAGACAAATTCCGATGGTATGCGGACATGGATGGAAAAATTCATGACGAACCAGCCCTGTTCTGAATGCGGAGGTAAACGTCTCAGGCCTGAAATTCTTTCTGTGAAAGTCGCCGGGAAATCGATTGATGAAATGACTTCCCTCTCGATTAAACAGTCCCTTGCATTTTTTGAAAATATATCGCTCACGGACACTGAGCAGAAAATATCCTCGCAGATAATGAAGGAAATCATAACCCGCCTGCGTTTCCTGAATAACGTGGGAATAAATTATCTCACCATGGACAGGGCCGCGGGTACTCTCTCCGGGGGAGAGTCACAGCGTATACGGCTTGCGACGCAGATCGGCTCCAGCCTCATGGGGGTGCTCTATATTCTTGATGAGCCCAGTATCGGCCTCCATCAGCGGGACAACCGCAAGCTCCTTGATGCGCTGAAAGGGCTCCGGGATGTGGGAAACACCGTGATTGTGGTGGAACATGATGAAGAGACAATCATGGAAGCGGACTATGTGCTGGATCTGGGTCCCGGCGCCGGTCTTCACGGCGGGTATGTTGTCGCTTCGGGTACCACCGGGGATATCATGGGGAATCCGGAATCCCTGACCGGAAAGTACCTTTCAGGGAAGGAGTCTGTTCCGGTTCCCAGGGCCAGACGGACCCCTGTTGGCATGCTGACCGTGAAAGGGGCTTCAGAGAATAATCTTAAAAATCTTACAGTCGATTTTCCCCTTGGTGTATTTACCTGTGTTACCGGCGTTTCCGGTTCGGGGAAGTCATCTCTGGTCATCGAAGTGCTGTACAAGGCGCTGGCAAACCTTAAGATGAAATCAAAGCTCCAGACCGGACGGTTCGATACGATCCGCGGTATCGACAGGATTGACAAGGTCATAGATATTGACCAGTCAGCCATAGGACGGACACCGCGCTCAAATCCGGCGACCTATACTGGGCTTTTTACGCCGATACGGGATCTTTTTGCAAACCTGCCCGAATCAAAGATGCGCGGTTACAAGCCGGGTCGGTTCTCCTTCAATGTCGCGGGAGGACGGTGTGAGTCCTGTGAAGGGGACGGCATCAAGAAGATAGAGATGCACTTTCTCCCTGATGTCTATATCACCTGCGATGTCTGCAAGGGGCGCCGCTACAATCATGAAACGCTGGAAGTGCGGTACAAGGGAAAGAACATTTCCGAAGTTCTCGAAATGACCGCCGCTGAGGCCCTTGATTTCTTTGAAAATTTACCCGCGATACGGAACAAGCTTGAAACTATCAACAGGGTCGGGCTTTCCTACATAAAGCTCGGACAGCCCGCAACGACCCTTTCAGGGGGCGAGGCTCAGCGTGTCAAGCTTTCAACAGAGCTGTCGAAGAGGGCCACGGGGAATACCGTCTACATCCTTGACGAACCTACCACCGGGCTCCACTTCGCCGATGTGAAAAAACTTCTTGAGGTGCTGAATTCCCTGGTTGATAAAGGTAACACGGTTATTGTAATTGAGCATAACCTCGACGTTATAAAGACTGCTGACATGATCATTGATCTGGGCCCTGAAGGGGGTGATGGCGGCGGGGAGATTATCGCCTGCGGCACCCCGGAGGAGGTTGCCGGAAATGAGAGGTCATATACCGGGATGTTCCTGAAAAAGTATCTTAAATAAAGCCCGTTTCGGACCGATTTAAAATAAATACGTTGCAAATTGTTACTGTAACATTATTGACATAATCAATGGTATTATTTACAATATGACATAATTTATCGTTGCCTGTATGGTGAACAGTATGATAGATTATTGCAGCATTGCCCTGCGGCAGCCATGTGTTTATCACGTTAAATGAGGATTCCGTTGCGAAGAATTGCTAATTACATTCTGCTTTTTATAATGATCCAGGTACTCTGTGCTGCCGTTCATTCCTCCGCTTCCGCATTTTCCTTTTCAAGTGACCTTGTGCAGTTTGAGAGGGCCAAAGATTATTTTAAGAAAGGTGTTCATTTCTTTAATAAGTACCAGTATCTCGCGGCGGTTGAATTTTTCCGGAACGCAGTATCGGCATACCCTGATTATAATACCGCTCGTGAATATCTTGCACGGTCCTACAAATATGCCGGCTTTACCGATGAAGCCCTGAAAGAATGGGAAAGCCTTTCAAATATCAATACTGAAAATGTCTATATCCGTAATAAAATTGACACCATCAGGTTCAGAAGCGCCAGAGGAAGCCTCGAAACAGACTTCAGCCGTCTCATCCTTTCAGAGGAATATGTTTCGGGATTGTTAAAGCGGTTCCGTTTTCCTGCTCCTGTGGATATTGCGGTGGACGGTGAAAAGAATCTCTATGTAACATCTTTTTCAGGGGGGAAAGTCAGCAAGTTCGATTCCAACGGCAGAGGGCTTTCAACATTCTCTCCCACCCTGACCAGTAAAATTTACGGCATAGATTCACGGGGGAGCGTGCTTGCCGTCACTGATTTTAAATATGATACTGTCTATATCCTGGACCACAATTTTAATATTAAGAAAAAATTTGGAGGCACAGGAAAGGGGGAAGGACAGTTTCACGGACCTGAAGGGGTGGCAATTGATCATAAGGGAAATGTCTACGTGGTTGATGCCGGTAATCACCGTGTCCAGAAATTCGACGATGCGGGGAATTTTATTCTGAAATTCGGCAGGCACGGTGAATATGAAGGTCAGTTTGATAATCCCACTGATGTGTGTATCCATGGAAACAGGGTTTATGTGACCGATACCGGCAATAACAGGATCGCCGCTTTTGATGATTCCGGTAATTTTATAAAAAATATTACCCGGCAAAACCTTGTCATGCCCCGGGGTATCAGCGCTTTCAGGAACACCCTTCTGGTCTCCGATGAAACAAGGGGGCTCTTCTTTTATGATCTCCATACCGGAAAAAGCAGATGGTTCAGGTCATGGGAGGGCGGGAAAAAACGCTTTGCAAAGCTCTTCACCACAACTTCCGACAGGGACGGCCTGCTGTACTGCCTGGACCATCTCTATGAAAAGGTCTTTGTGTTCTCACCTCCGGAGATAACCTACACGAACCTTGATGTTGAAGTAACTTCAATTGAAACAAGAGATTATCCCACTGTCGCGGTATATCTCAATATTCGGGACAGGGGGGGGAAACCGGTTTACGCGCTGAAACGGGAAAATTTCAGGGTATCGGAAGACAATGCGGTTGTGACCCGTCTGAATGTGGATTACATGAGGACCCGGAACCCTTCTGTGTCAATGGTGCTCTGTGTTGACAGGTCAACACAGAGTAAAGGATTTCACAATGAGCTTCCCTGGGTCTCGGAATTTATCCTCCGCAAGATGAGAGTGAATGACAAGATAAAGGTGCTGAATTTCAACAGGGACTTCTGGACAGGGAATGCCTTTGACTGGAGCAGGAGAAGGACGCTGAAGGCCCTGCAGGAGCGAAGGTATGGTCAGGGACAGGACACCGGTGCGGTGCTGTATAATGCGATCAGCGATCTTATCCCGTCACTCAGCAGGCGGGCGGTCGTTCTTCTGACGTCGGGGTCTGTGAGCCCGGACTCGTTTAACAGGTATACCTCGAAGTACATCATCGAGTATGCACGGAATCATTATATCCCCATTCATATTATAACCTTTAATCCTGCCGATGAGGAGCTGGAGAGAATTGCCGGCGAGACCGGAGGGAAGCTCCTTCGTGCCAGCAATGCCGCAGGGCTGAACAGTCTCTATGATGAGATAAAGCGGGGCGAGGAATACCGCTATATGCTCCTCTATCACAGCTTTAAAATGCCCACATTCAAGGGATGGTGGACGGACCTGAAAATTAATATCGATTACAAAGGGCAGCGTGGATACGAATGGGGTGGATATTTTGTCCCCTGATACAATTGATAACTTTGCCCTTGCCCGGGAGCGTATGGCTCAGGAATTGACGCGGAATGGTGTTACCTCGGTCCGCGTTCTCAATGCGATGAAAAAAGTCCCGCGGCATCTCTTTGTCTCCGAGGCTCTCCGGTACAGCGCGTACAATGACGTGTCCCTGCCGATCGGTTTCAGTCAGACAATTTCACGGCCCACCACTGTCGGGCGGATGATACAATCACTCGGCCTTACAGGAAGGGAGCGTGTTCTTGAAGTAGGCACCGGGTCAGGATATCAGGCCGCAGTAACGGCGGAACTTGCAGACCGTGTCGTTTCGATGGAGCGGATAGAGGCCCTTCACCGGCGTGCCAAAGTGACGCTCCTCATGACAATGAATTACCGCAATATAGAACTATATCATACAGGCGCTTTTTCTGATATTAAGGGAACATTCGATGCTATCCTTGTTGCCGCCTGCGCTCCCGTTATGCCGGAACACCTGATTTCGCTGTTAAACAACGGGGGGAGGATGCTCATTCCTGTTGAAAAGGGAAACTCGCAGGTTATCAAAAAGTTTGTCCGTCACGATGAAGAAATTGTGTACGAGGAGGAGGTCGGCGAGGCGCAGTTTGTGCCCCTCGTGATGTGATGCCGCTGCTTCTTACTGTGAATTGATTATTTCCGTAATCCACTTCATGGATTTTTTAAACTGCTTTTCTCCCCCCGCCTCATTACCTTCATCCGGATACACTTCAATTGTTTTGTCGCAGATGAGATGGTTGAAGAGCGCGAATACGCATTGGGGCGGCGAAAACCTGTCTTTGAATCCCACCGTTACCAGACAGGGGCATGAAATTTTATCGGAAAAGTTCAGCGCGTCATAATAAGAGAGGTTTTTCTTGACCGTTTTATTTTTGCTTTTATTTTTCTGCAGGAAACTGTTAATTTCCTCTGTTGCGTCGCTTTCGGAATGATTCTGCGAGAGCCTGAGATAGCTGAAGGAAGGAGTGTCCAGCACAAGGGCGTGAACTCTCTCAGACATGCTTGCCGCGAATATGGCCGCTGCGGCGCCGAAACCTTTCCCGATAATTCCGATAGCGCTGCAGTCCAGGAAATTGCGCAGCCGGAGCATGTCAATTGCGCGGTATACATCAAGATAAATTCCCCGGGCATAGTAGGTATCTCTGTCAAGAATGTTTTCAATCATATATCCCGGGTATGATTTTTCCTCACCGGGGGCGGGATTTGTTCCCGGTTCAACAGATAAAATATCATGGCCCCTGAGGTTCATAAAGAAGTATGCTGCGGAAGTATCAAGAATATAGTTGCGGTAATTGTTTTTTGCGTTATAATCAGACAGTATTATGATTACCCGCGGTTTTTCTATATCGTGCGGTACAAAGAGGTCTCCTGTAATCACTGACCTGTTAAAGCTTTTAAAGGATACGTCATGGACGGTGAATCTGGCATTGGACTTTTTTTTGTTTTCTGTGAGCTGCGCTTCAGTGGGAATTTTTTTCAGCTCCTGTATCCCGCTGTTCCAGAACGCATCGAAATCATCGCTCCGGTCAAAGGGAGGAAGATGAAGGAAAAAACTGTCAAAATCATTCACTGGAGGCATGTTATTTTTTTCAGTTTACAAGCTTGTAGATAAAATAGCTATTATAGTGTAACAGCAGGTAGATAAGATATATTAAAAGCAATGATAAAAAGATTATTAGTAAAAAAAGCGAAATAACGGTAACAGGTTTTGATATCAGGTGGGAAAGAATTTCCTTCGCGGAAAGTTCATCCTTTCGCAGGACATATACCCTTCTAACGAGCATGATTAAAAAGGTCGCCGCAATCGCGACCCATGTAACATCTCTCACGATAAAAGTAAAAAGCTCCTTATGCTGTACCGCAAACAGGGAAATCGGTATGATGATGAGATCCATGATGCCGAGGGACACCACGGCAGCTGCGATGACAAAGAAAAAAAGGACCTTCAGGTCGTTGATCCTGTCCAGTATCCTTGTTTTTTCCATTCTGTTATTGTTGCCCATTGTATAGTCTGATCCTCGTATGTGCGTTTTTTAGTTGCCGGAGCGTCATTTTTTTTCTGTTTTCTTATCCAGCTTCTTTGTTTCCTGGATATTCCTGTCCTCGTCCAGTTCGACGCCGAGTTCTTTCAATGCTTTTTTCGCTTCTGACTGGACCCGGGGACTTGGATCATATTTCATTTTATATTTTAAAATGTCAATAGTTCTTTTCCCCTTTATTTCTTTTAATAAACGTACCGCCTGAAGACGAACACTGGGATTGTTGCTGCGGGCTGAATTGACGAGACGTGGATACGCCCGTTCATCGCCGAGCCTGGCAAGGGCGGCAACACCGTATAAATAGAGGCGGTGATAGTTCCGCTGCTTCTTGAAGGGGTACTTCTCAATTTTCCGCATTTCCTTATCAATTATTACCCCGGCTTCTTTCGCCTCCAAATGGGCGAGTGAATTAACGGCATAAGATCGTATTGTGGTATCTTCTTCCTCGTCCTGAAATAGTTTTAAGAGAAACTCTTTGGAATCCTTAATGCCGGCTTTCCCGAGAAAAATGATAAGCTGTTCCCTGTTGATTTTTGTGGTTTTATTGTCCTTGATAGCTTTTAAGGAAAAATCCTTCAACGCGGAGGCTTTGAATTCTCCAAGGGCGTCAAGGAGGGCACCGGTAAAATTTGAATCTTTCGCCATATCCTGTTTTTTCATAATTTCAACCATTTTGTCGGTGATTGAAAGGTCCCGGATTTTTTTCAGGGCATACACCGCCGCAATCTGCACGTCCTCGGTATCATCATTGAGTGAGGAGGATATCTCCGGGATGGCGCTTTTCAGCTTGATCTCTCCAGCGATATATATTGCCTTGCTTTTCACTTCTATGTCAATTTCATCCTTGATGATAGTTATCAGCAGTTTTCCCAGGTTTTTCTTTCTTTCCTCATCACGAACTTTCATGATATGGTTCATCGCTTCAAGGCGCTCTTTCTGTATTCCATACTCAAGGGTGCGTTCAATCCACTCGGTCATTTTCTTTTCATTTTCTTCCAGGCGCTGCTTTCTTTTTTCTTCCGCGTTCAGTTTCTTCTC
>JAKQCH010000381.1 GCA_029573825.1 Spirochaetota bacterium
GGCGGTAATAGAACTGGTGCTGCGATTCGGAAATCAGGGTAATGGTCCCCGTATCGTCATGCTTCCGTATTTCCAGGGCCGCCTCTGTTCCCGCAACCCCGTTACCTATTATCAGATAGTTCATGAAGATATACCTTCCATCGGCATAATTTGAGTATATATGTAAAGTATAGCTGTATATTATATTCTCAGAAGAAAAGCGGCGCACAACATTTCCATTCATTGACACACACATCAGGATATGCAACAAGTTTTTAGGCGCGATGTTCAGAATTGTCAGGGAAGAAAGTTGGTTTCAAAAAATGCCCTCAAGCCTCATAGTGGAAGGCAAATACTAAAAGAGCTCCACTATTTATAAATAGGACCCGGATTGATTGGATGTCTGTCTGCACAAAAATTTCTATCCATAAAAAAACAAGGGGCTAAAGCCGCCTTGTTCTGTGTTATTAACAACAGTAAAATTCAATCCCTCGTCCCCCTTTCCCCTGCAAAGGAGAAAGAGGGACGAGGAAAGGGGTAGTTCTTACGGAATATAGACCATCGCATACCCGCTTATCTGATCAAACTCCGTGTGGCTTAAATAATCTGTATACGTTGAGCCGGTGTATCCGTGATCGGCGTCGCGGTCCTCGCTGTTCTGGTCCCAGTCCATGATGCCTACTCTGAAAAAGTAGTTGCCTGGTCCCATATCTGTTGCAGCTCTGATTGCATTAAGCTGGGTAGTGGAAACAGTATATGAATCTGCAGTGGATGACGAGAGTGATGGTGAAGTACCCTGTGCATAGAATGTGTCACTTGATATTGTTCCCCAAGCCCATTGACTTCCAATTATCGTATAACCTGCGTATTCATCATTAGGGTCTTCGGTCATATATATCTCAAATCCCGCGAAGTTTGTTCCGCCTGATTCATTCCATGATATCGTGATGGTGTCAGATCCTGCATTGTACACGGCCTGTATGGAAAACGACGCTCTGTCGGTCAGCTGCGCTTCGATGTAATCAGACACATAAGAGCACCCGGAGGCGGTCAGTATCATGAATGCCGCAATTCCAATGAATAGTTTCGACGTATATAATAGTAGTGTTCGTTTCATTATCATCCCCCTTATTAAAAACTTACGTTGATGCCGGCCTCTACGACCCACTTGTCAACTGTTTCCACAAGCTTCCGCAGTTCCGTCGCATGGTTATGGCTCACGGTAAATTCATAGCCAAGAGGCACCGCGCTCCAGATAAAATGGCGCCCTTCAATTTTGAAGAGGCCTCCCACCACGCTGTAGTCATTGCCGGAGTCCCTGTGGTAAGGTATCGCGGGGTCCCAGTACCGGCTGATTCCCCCTGACAGTATCAGAAATTCACCCTGCCGCACAGCAGCCCTGCCGAGAATGTTTACTCCCAGTGTCGCCCGGAGGTCCCGTGCATACGAGAAGTCAATCTCTTCGCTGGTGCGCCTGTCATAGAGCGGCCTGTCGGGGCGCTGGAATTCTCCCAGAAGGTCGTAGTACAGAATGTTGCCGATATTCCCCGCGAGGGTAAGGGCGAGTGTGTGCAGCTTCGCGCGTTCCCGGTCGCTGTCAGGCATGGCGGATGTTTTAAGGCCCGTGTCGGTGTAGGCGCTGCCGACCCATACCGCGTCATAGGCTTCGTCGTTGAAGAGACGTATCTGCTTGTACGTGACGGATATCTTCGGCATGCTTGTTCCGGCATGTTCGCTGGTGTATCCCACGATCTGGTTGATGAGTATTCCCACCGCTAACTCCTCAAGTTCGTCCTGACGAACGGTGGAGTTCATGTTCAGGAATGAAAAGAGGTTCGATGCCACGAAGTACCGGTGCGTTGAATGGGACGTGTTGCTGTAGCTCATGGTGCCGTCATCGTTCGGTTCAATCGCCCTGTTGATTATAATGCCCCCGTGAATGTAGAAGTAAGGGCGGTACAGCAGCGATGCCGCGAAGATGTCGTCAAAGAACTGGGTGTATTTGTAATCTGTGAAGGTTTCATTTCCCGCAGCGCCCCTGTCGACGGTGCTCTCACGGGTAAGCCCGTAGTGGAAACCTGTCGCGGTGAGTCCTAAAATGAGGTTATTCCGGCTGATCAGGCCCTCCTGTTGCTGCTCCTCCTGGTGAAGCAGGGCGCTGTCCTGCTGTTCCTTGCCTTTGATGTCGCCATAATCCCCGGTGCCCGGCTTCAGCCTTTCCTGCATGGTGCCGGAGTAGCTTCGGAGAAGAGGTATGTTGATGGTAATGCTGCCGTACGTTCGTACGAGGCGCATATCCACCGCCTGGCGCTGGCCGCTTCCCTGATTAACGGCATAGACCTTGAAATTGTGGACCCAGTTGATTCTTCCGTACAGGTCAAAGTACAGGTCCATGTCCTGAATCCGCTCCCACCTGTCGTAGAAAAGATCAAGGACCGTTTCACTCCGTGAAACGGCGTTGTGAAGCGATGACGCCTCATACACCGCAGCATGGAGGGATACGGCAGAAACAA
>JAKQCH010000390.1 GCA_029573825.1 Spirochaetota bacterium
AGGCGTATTTCACCGACAGGTATGCCGGATGATCTTGATAATAGTTCCACGGTATAGCCTTCATTAAATAAATCAGAAATGAGGTTGTACTTGTCATCCGATGAGGTAAAAAGACCGGTAAGCTCGCGTTCTGACATTTTATCGATTTCTACCGGCTCCTCAGCTGCAAGTAAGTGGTCTTTAATGTCAGTATATTCTTTCTCAATAGTAAAATCTTCACTATTAACCGGTATCACCCGCTCCTCAATAGTATAATCAAACCTGCTTTCTCGCTCAGAAATATTGATACTGCGGGAAGGCGGAATGACCGGTGATGAATTCCTCCTGGAAATGCTATTTTGACTGATATAATCCCTTCCGGAGAGCATTTTTTCCCTGATTTTCAGACTAATTTTACAGCTGATATCATATAAGCCGTGTCCAAGAAACGACAGTCTGTTGCCAATCCTTTCCGCGGGAGAAATATTTTTTCGAGGAGCAGAAGCGGATACTTTCTTCCCGGACAGGTTATCAAAAACCGGAGGAAGTGTCCGTTCGTGGGGCACGGATTCCTGTTTATCTTCAAATTTTGAAACCACTTCATCCATGACACTTATATCAATTGATTTCAGGCTTCCTGAGGCATCCATCAGTCTTTTCATGACAGAAATTTTATTTTCCAGGATAGAAATATTCCGCTCCGCTGTTTCATTAAATTCCTTGATAATTTCATCCATCACCTTCCGGAGTCTTTTCTCCCTGAATTCGGAGGCACTCCGCTCAAGCTTCAAACTTATGATGAGATAAAAAATTGCAAACATCGCAATATTAACTCCAATCAGGATGACAAACTCCATAGACACTCCTTTTTCGCATAATTTGAAGCATAATTCAACACCACTACTTCTTTACATCAATAAACCGTCCCATTTTTTCATCCTGGTATGTCTCTGTTTCCGGCTCATTGTGTTTCTTCTCGTCCCTTCCTTTCCCGCGCCTTTGCTGACCTTTTCCGAAATCCTCTTTCATTATCGCGGTCTTTTCACCTTTTTTATTCTCCTCAAGCCTGGACTGCACCTCCTTTCCCTTCATATTTGATTCTTTTTCCAGGCCTTGCTGCATCTCGGCAATAGCAGTTGAGCGAACCTGTTCATTCCGGGCAACTTCATGCATCTGACTGATGTTGACCTGCATGTCTATCGGTTTTACCGCCATTATCGCCCTCCGGAATTATAACATCCCTTATCTCCGCCTTTTCATCCGCATCATGCCTTTTCCGCTCTCTCCAATATCCGGCGCCGAGTATTCACCAAATCGCCAGTTATCCCCCTCAAGGGTAATTTTAATATGATTATAAGGATCCTTTACTTCATATTTTTTATCTTTTATAAAAATATCCACCCCTGGAAACAGTGTCTTCTCGGCACAGATTTTTCCCTTCTGCCCGAGCATTCCAAGATACGTTCGGAGCTCTTCAAGCTCCAGGTTAATTTCATTCTGCCTGTTGGTAAGCTTCTGCATCTGCGCTTTCGATTTTGTCAGTAATTCTTCTTTATCCTCCGGGAGCTTTCCGCCGGAATTATTCTTGTGTATTGTCAATGTGTGAACATTTTTCTTCATTGCGTCAAGTTCGGTTTCAACTTCATGTTTCACCTTGTCCAGTTCAACAAGCTGCTGATGGACTTTGGGGTTGATACCGACCCGTATTTCCGTTTTCGTTGCGGCATCTGCACCTATGAACCGTGCATTCACCTCCTCCCCTGCCCTTATCTGACCGCCGACAATCCTTGCCTTCCGGCCTCCACACAGCACCCGCGCACCGGCATCAATATTTGAATGAAGAATACCTTCTGAGACAACAACATCATTCTCAGCAATAAGCGTCGCTCCCTGAACAAATTTCGTAAATATTGAGCCGCTTGTGGATTCGATACGCGCCTCATCACGTCCAACAATCCCCTGCATCACCAGAATATCACCCTCGGCTTCCAGGAATGCCTTTTGCACGGATCCCCGGACTTCAATATTTCCCGCAGCTTTCACCGTAAAGTTGTCCTGAACGCTGCCGCCGATAACAACACTTCCAAGAAAAACAATATTTCCCGTTTCAAGAGAAACATCCCCCCGCACCGTGTATACCGGTTCAACGCTCAAACGTCCTGACTGGAACACAACCTGCCCGTTTATTTCAGCAGTCAGTTCATTACCATCCTCTGAAAGGATGGTACCCTTGCCATGGCGGATCTGAATATCCTTTCCCGTCTTTGCGGCAATAACCCTGTTGGTCACCGTTCTCCCCGGTATACCATCCTGTGCAGGCACCTTGACTGCGAGCACCTGCCCTACGACAACATTTTCAAGGAGATCGAGGTCCTTGAAATCAACTTTCTTCGTTTCCTTGTCTTCCTCAAAGGAAACAATGGACTTGTCAATTCTTACTTTATAGTCGACATAGGAATCACGTCCATGCCGGGGAGGTGTCCCCTCTGCCGCAAGCAAAGGGGTCGAATATTCCATATGCTCAAGGTATTTTACTATTACATCTTCTTTTATACCTGCAACGACACCGTTGCTCTTCAAGGAAGGAAGAACATCGTCAATTTCCATATGACGTCCCGAATACTTTGGCGGCACGAAATGCACAAAACACTTCATTTCGTCCTCGGTGACTTCAACAGAAAAAGTGGAATCCCACTCCGGTTTTGGAATCCATTCACCTACCTTCGCGGGTTTCCCGGTGGGCTTCCTTATTTCCTTTTCAACTTTCTTAAGGTCGGCATTATTAATCTGCAGCGCGAAGAGGCGGTTATTGACATCCTGCGGTAATACCGGGTTTCCCTTCCCCTTCGGAGGATCAACGGTGAGCCAGATACCGGTTTTCAGCACCCGTACCCTGAAGTTTCCATCGATATCTTTTTCTCTGCGGTCAAGTACAAGGTCTGATTCTGAAATCGCGGCAAGTTTCTTTTCAATTTTATCAAGATCATCATGTTCCTGTTCACCCTTCAGCGGTCTTACCAGAACACGATAGGGCTGCCTGCCGATACCAAACATCCCCTTTGTTCCTTTTTCAATTATATCATAATCAAGGACTGAAATTTCAACACCAAGCTCGCGCGACGCAATCTCAAGGGCCTGCCTCACCGAGTCAGCATAAACCTCGACCTCATCTTCTGATACTTCATTCTCACTTATGCTTTGCAGCATATTTTTTAGGTTTCCCATAGGGATTATCCGACAATATTAGATTTTATCCTTCCCAATCTCCCACGCAGTCTCATGATGGCCTTTGTGTGAAGCTGGGAAACCCTGCTTTCAGTAACTTCCAGCACTTCCCCGATTTCCTTCAGCGTAAGATCTTCATAATAATAAAGAACTATTACCTTCTTCTCCTTGTCCGGCAGCTTTTTTATCGCATCAACAATGTAGTCCCGTATTTCCTCTTTTTCAATTAAAATATCAGGATTCATATTTTCAGGAGCTTCAAGGGTCTCAAGTATCGACAATTCATCACTGTCATCACCGAGATACCAGATATCGTTAAGGGAAAGAATGGAAGTTCCGCTCAACTTGCTGAGGAGTGACTGGAACTCATCGCCTGAAACACCAAGCTCCTTGGCGATTTCCTCATCTTCCACTGTCCGCCCCAGTTTGTTTTCCAGATCAGTGATTACCTGTTCAACCTGTTTCGCTTTCTGACGTATGGAACGGGGAATCCAATCGATGGAACGAAGCTCATCAAAAATCGCCCCCCTGATACGGGTCATCGCATATGTCTTAAATTTTATCCCCCGGTTGGGATCATACTTACTGATCGCATCAATCAAACCGAACACACCGTACGATACTAAATCATCAAATTCAATGCTCTGGGGCAGCGCAATCGAAATTTTACCCGCAACATACTTTATGAGCGGAGCATACTTGATTACAAAATAATCCCGTATGTCCTGTTCTTTCGTTTTGCTGTACTTTTTCCAGAGATCTTCTTCAGCAATTGCATCGAATTCTTTTATTTTCTTTTCAACCATAGATTAACCCGGTCTGTCCCTTAATCGTTATCTCGTCTCATCATTGTACGTATTGCTTCAGCTACAATTTTAGGTTCGTATTTAATTTTTTTCTGATCAACAACTATATGCTTTCCAATCTTCGTATCCGATGTTTCACGGCCTGTACTGTACTGTTTCATCTCGTTACGATCAAGGGGTTCAAAATCCTTATCCCCTGCCCTGTCACCAGGAACTCCCGAATCTTCACCTTCCAGGCCTTCACCATAGCTATCCTGACCGTCAACCTCTGGAGATTGATCAGTATTCAGATTAATTGCGTCTCCCGTATGGTCAACATCAGGTCTGACATTAAATACTTCAAGCAACTCAGGTACAAAATTACGCAATACCAGGATAATTCCGTATCCAATACCCGTAAACACCAGCATCAGGACCAGAGATGTAACCAGCGCATTGCCAAAATTATTCCCTGCCGCAATACCTATCACAAGGGAGAGTATCAGCGACAGTGTTCCGAACACCAGGGCCGTTTTTAACTCAAGTCCCAATTCTCTAAAACTGAAGAGACGAGTTGCCATGACTACCTATACTCCATAAACAATATTACAGCATTTTATAAAAAATAGCAACCACAAAAAACAACACTCTATTCTTCATCTTCATCATTTCCGGATCGAAGAAAGTTCCGGAAAAATGATGCCAGGCCTGAGCCTTTCTCCATATCCACTTCGCGGTTTAAAATTCTTTCCGCAATAATTGAGACACAGGCAGACGCTTTTGATTTCGGGTAGCTGACAATAAATGGTTTCTGGTTCCGAATCGATTTCCCCACATACACATCATCAAAGACAAACCCGATATTTTCAACCTTGATGTTGAGAAACTGCCCGGCAATATTAATTACTCTTTGCGCCACTCTCTTCCCTTCCGCAACAGACTGTACCCTGTTCACGATAAGTTTTATTGATTTATCAGGTGTCTGCGAAGCAATGGATTTTATAATTCCATAGGCATCGGTAATAGCCGTTGGTTCCGGTGTTGTGACAACAATGACTTCATCTGCAGCAAGAACAAAACTGAGAACGTTCTGCGATATTCCGGCACCGGTATCAATAATCATGTAATCATCATTATCAAGGTCCGATAAGGCTTCAATAAACTCAGTCCGCTGTTTCGGATCAAGATTTGCAAGCTGATGAAAGCCGGAAGCACCCGCAATAATTTTAATATCCTCCGGGACCTGGATAACAATGTCTTTCAGTTTTTTCTTTCCCTTTATCACATGATACAGGTTATATTTTGGAATAATACCAAGAATCACATTGATGTTTGCAAGTCCAAGATCGGCATCGAGGAGTGTAACTGAAGCCCCCCGCCTGGCCAGAGCGATAGAAATACTCACCGCGAGACTCGATTTCCCGACTCCTCCTTTTCCGCTTGTCAGCGCAATAGTTTTGGTCCGTTTAAGTGGATTATTCTCAAGGACAAGTTTCCTCAAATTGGCAGCCTGATCCACCAGAGGCCTCCTCTAAAGATTATTTACAGAACCTATCATCATGTTGACCAACATGTCAGATTCTGCCAGCACAATATCATTCGGCACTTCCTGGCCGTTCGTGAAATACGATATGGGCTTATTATATTTATCGGCCACATCGATAATATTCCCGATATATGATGTCTCATCAACTTTTGTAATAATAATACTATTGAAGTTAATTTTGTCAAACGCTTTAAATACGTCACGAATATCACCTTTCTTTGTGTTTGCACTGACACAGAGAATTTTCTCAAAGTCATATTCCACCATATCAGCATAACTCTTTATTTCCGATATTTTCAGCTCATTACGGTGACTTCGGCCCGACGTATCGATCATTATTATTTCAGATTTCTCCCTGTCAATGAGCTCCCGGAAATCCTTCTGCTCATTGACAACATGAACCGGTATTTTCATTATTTCAGCATACTTTTTTAGCTGTTCTGTGGCGGCAATTCTGTAATTGTCAATGGTAACGAAAGTGACCCGGCGCTCCTCCCTGAGCGCATAAATCGCCCCCAGTTTCGCCATGGTTGTTGTTTTCCCCACACCTGTCGGCCCGAAAAACATAATAATCTTTTTCTTCTGTCCCATTGTAAAGGGACCTGTGGTCACGATCCGGGACCGAATCAGGTCCTTTAATGTCTTTTCAATTTTAAACTTATCCTTCAAATCATCACGGCTTATAGAATTTTTCACCTCATCAAGTATCTTTGTACACTCATCCGGATTATAGTCGTTATGAGTCAGTATCGCTTTGTAGGGCGCAAGCAATTTATCTTCCTCAGAAACGCCGGCGACAATGCGGTTTGACTCACACCGCTGACTATCCATCAGCCTGCTCAATGTCTGTTTAATTTCATGAAATTCCTTTTCAAACTTCTTGAGTGACTCAATTTCCTCTTTCTGCACAGTTACGGTACCTGCTGTTTTTTCTTCATACGGTTTATCCTGGCAGGGAGCAGCTACTGTGGATTCCACACTTTCCGTTTTGACCGGCCGCGGTGGAACAGCAACGGTATCACGATCTCGCATCTCATCTTCCCTGTTGGTTTCTTTATTTATGGAAGAAAGAATTTTTGATGTTAATATCTTACGGGCTGCATCATTATCACCCACCGTAAAATCAATCGTACTCTTCTTTTCGGAAGGCCTCGTAAACGGCTTCTTTTCCTGAATTGCAGCAGTCAGTTCCACAACATCCCGGGCAAATAATTTTGTATTGAGAACACCGCCCTCTTTGACATATTTATGGCTTATGGGAATCGCCTCATCACCATAATCCATTTTCAATTTCATCATCGCTTCGTTATATGTTTTGGCCTTAATCTTTACATACTTCATGATATACACTCCTTAAGAATTGATGAGTATTACGCTGCCGTCGATATCAGGGCAGATGTAATAACATTAACTTTTACATTTGGTGAAATCTCATTGTACGAAAGCACAACAGGATCCGGCAGCTCCCGTTCAAGAAGTGCAAACACAACACTTCTGATTGCCGGCGAAACAAGAAATACCGGCATCTGAATGGAACCTTTTGCTTTTGTATAAGCATCAATCATCGCATTCACGATGATATTATGTGTTTCAGGATCAAGACCGAGGACCTGGCCTTCAATGGGGTCATCATGAATTGACGATCTGATAACAGTTTCAATTTCCGGGTCCACGGTGATTGACCACAGCTCGCTGTTTCCGTCAATATAATCCCGGCAAATCTGACGTGCCAGGGCGACCCGCACATACTCTGTCAACAGCCCCGGATCTTTGGTATAATTCACATAGCTTGACAGCGTTTCCAGAATTGTTACCATGTTCCGTATTGAAACCCGTTCCCGTAGAAGATTCTGCAATACGCGCTGAATTTCACCGAGAGACATTTTCTTTTCACCAACAAGCTCATTTATTACCGCGGGATAATCATTCCTGAGGCCGTCAATGAGCTGCTGCACCTCCTGGCGACCGAGGATTTCATCCGCATGACGCTTGATTATTTCGGTGAGGTGTGTTGCGATAATTGTAGGGCAATCAACGACAGTATATCCCTTCTTCTCCGCGACATCACGGTCATCGGTATCAATCCAGATCGCACTCAGGCCGAACACCGGCTCGATAAACTCGTTGCCGGAAATTTTATCTTCAACGTCTCCGGGATTCATTGCCATAAGTTTCCCGACTTCCAGCTTGCCGCTGCCCATCTCAACGCCTTTTATCAGCACCGAGTATTCGGCAGGTTCAAGTTCCATATTGTCGCGGATGCGGATTGGCGGCACAATAAGGCCCATCTCCATGGCGCTCCGTTTTCTGATATTTGTTATTCTGTCAAGAAGGGTCCCCCCCTGTTCAGGATCGACAAGGGGAATCAGGCTGTACCCGATTTCCACCTCAAGTGGGTCAACCTGGGTCAGAGACAGCACGGCCTCCGGCTTATGCTCTTTCATGGCAGCTTCCTTCTCTTCGCTCTTGACCCGTGCCGCATCATCATCCTTACTCTGCTGAAGAACATACCCCATTGACGCAAGACCCATGGCGATGACGATCAAAGCGATCTTTGGAAATCCAGGAAGGAACACCGCACCGCCGAGAGCAGCGGCGGTAATGAGAAGAGCCCGCGGCTGCGATCCGAGCTGTTTGGAAAGATCATCCCCCAGCCCCTCTTCAGATACTGCGCGGGTTACAATCACACCGGTGGCGGTGGTAATAAGGAGAGATGGTATCTGGCTCACGAGGCCGTCACCTATCGTCAATAGAGTATATGTTTTGAGCGCCACATCAAAAGATTCACCGCGGACTGCCATACCCAGCACGAAACCGCCAAGAATATTTATAATGGTAATGACGATACCGACCTTTACGTCACCCTGCACAAACTTCGAGGCTCCATCCATTGCACCGTAAAAATCAGCTTCACGCCTTATATCACTGCGTCTTCGAATTGCCTCCTCTTCGGTGATGATACCATTGGAAAGGTCCGAGTCGATACTCATCTGTTTTCCCGGCATCGCATCGAGGGTAAACCGGGCCGCTACTTCAGCGGTCCTTGTCGCGCCTTTCGTGATAACTATAAACTGCACCGCAACAAGGATTGTAAAAATCAGAAAACCAACAACGTAGTTTCCTCCCACAACGAAATTCCCGAAAGCCCTGATCATCTGACCGTCAAAGGCGGCCCCCTCCAGAAGAATGAGCCGCGTTGATGACACATTCAACGCAAGTCTGAAAACCGTTGTTAAAAGGAGCAGTGAAGGAAACACGGAAAAATCATAGGAACGGGGTACGAACATAACCACAAGGAGAGCAATGAGGCCGAACATTATACTGACTGCAAGAAAAAAGTCCAATAAAAATGTGGGCATCGGAATGATGAGCATTGCCACAACGGCAATAACCCCTATCCCGATCATTATATCAGTTTTATGCATCCATTGACTTGAATCAGACATCAGCATTTACACTCCACGCTCCATCCATATACATTATATAGCCTGCTGAAAAGTGTAGCCCCGTTCCCGGTAAAGCTCGGCATACACAAGTGATACTGCATAAAAAAGATCTTCGGGAATATAGTCGCCCACCTCAAGACGCTTGTATAATTCCTGCGCCAGGGGACGGTTTTCCACCATATATATATTATTGTCCTTTGCGATCTGCCGGATTTTCAGCGCCATGCTGTCAACTCCTAACGCAATAACCTTCGGTGATTCCATACTCTCACTTTCATACCGCAACGCAATGGCGTAATGGGTCGGGTTGGTAATAACGACATCAGCTTTCGGGACCTCTTTTATCATGTTCTTCATAACAATCTCACGCTGCATTTCACGTAACCGTGCCCGCACATGCGGATCTCCCACGGTCTCTTTCCATTCTTCCTTGATTTCTTCCTTTGTCATTTTCAAAGATTCCACGAACTGCTGTTTCTGAAAAAAATAATCCGGTACCGCAATAACCAGAAGAAGTACGGCACACCAGAGGATAATCTTCAATGCAATGATCGAAATGTTCTGCAGCGCCATGGCAACAGACACGTCCGGAAGCCGCAGTATTTCATCATAGTTACTCGAGACAACAAGGTATGCGACAAAACCCATTGCAACAACCTTGAATACAGACTTAAACAGATTCATCGCGATCTGTTTGGAAAAAAACACTTTCTTCATAATTGTCGCAGGATCAAATTTCAGTTTGCTTGCATCAAACTTCAACGGATGCGTCGATACCTGAAATCCGACCTGAGCGGCATCACCAATTATCGCCCCTGCAAATGCTGCCATGAAGATTGGAAGCAGAATTTTGACTGATTCACTTCCCACCTTGAACATCTCATAGAGAATACTCCTTTCCGTTATACGAAATGTTGAAAAACTTGTCATGTAATGCACTGTTATACGCGCGATAGTATCATACACCCATGATCCGATAAACAGCATAACAAGAAATCCCAGGATAACAACAACAGCCTGTGTCAACTCCTGTGTTTTCGCGACCTGCCCCTTTTCCCGGGCTTCCCGGAGTTTCTTTTCGGTCGGGTCTTCTGTACGCCCTTCATCTTCCGCCGCGAAAAGCTGAAGATTAAACCGGAATCCCTTCAGGTCATCGGTACAAAAACACCGGAGCAGGTAATATTTCATTTCTTCTGTCATGTCGGCCAGTGAATAAGAACTTTTGTTAAAAATACAAATCCCCGCTCAAGGGCAACATGCATGATCCGCACAATAAGCGGAGTAATCAGCACAAGCACCCCGAAGGCTACCACGATCTGAAATGGAAACCCGAGCATCATAATATTCATCTGCGGCGCCGCTTTCGCAAGAATTCCCATCGTCACTGTCACGAGAAAAAGTGTTCCCAACACCGGAAGGGCTATTTTCAGGGCGACAATAAACATCCCGCTGAATGAATGCATCATGAACTTAATCATCCCCCCCGTTGTATTTCTTGTAAGCTCAATGAGCGGGACAAGTTCGTATGACCGGAATACCGCTTTAATCAGAAAATGATGCCCGTTTATCGCCAGAAACACCAGAAGCCCTATCAGGTTTTTCAGCTGCCCGATCAGCGGAATTGAAACCTGTCCTATCGGATCAAGGACTTCATTTATACCAAAACCCATCTGCACAGAGAATAACTGTCCTGAAAGCTGAAAAGCCGCGAATATCAGATTTATCAGAAACCCGATAAATATCCCGATTGTCACCTCCTGCAGAACAAGAAGCGCATAGGCCCCCATATTACCCGGCAACGTATACCCTCTGCTGGCAATAATCGGAAAAATAACGATAGTCACAAGAAATGACATAAGTGTCCTCATTTTAAACGGGAACACCCCACTTGAATAAAATGGGGCAACAACCATCATGGCGTTCATCCTCATCATAATAAGGAGAAACACCTGGAAATGATAAACAAAATACTCCATTTATTTATCCTGTGCCGATTTTTGAAACCATTCCAAAGATATTCTTCGTGTATGTGACAAGGGTATGTATCATCCAGGACGCAAATACAACTATCGCTATGAAAATTGCAATAATCTTCGGAACAAACGTCAATGTCTGCTCCTGTATTGATGTGGTTGTCTGGAAAATGGAAATAACAAGACCGACAATCATACCAATACCGAGAACCGGCGCCGATACCACGACGGTAACCATCAGCGCTTCCCGGAGTAATTTCACAACAGCGACATCAGTCATGATAATTCACTTCCCTACAGTGTTTATTTTGCTTCAACGAAAAGATTTAACCAGCTCGTAAATCAGCAGGTTCCAGCCATCAACAAGAATGAATAGTATTATCTTAAAAGGCAGCGATATCATGACAGGGGGGAGCATGATCATCCCCATTGCCATCAGCGCACTCGCTACAATCATATCTATTACTATAAAGGGAATAAATATATACACGCCGATCTCAAAAGCGCGTGTCAGCTCACTGATCATAAACGCCGGTATAAGGCAGTATGTCGGCACATTGTCGGCGCTTCTCGGTCGCTCGAGATTCGCGAGTTCAATAAAAAGCGCTATATCTTTTTTTCGTGTCTGTTTCAGCATGAATTTCCGAAAGGGCTCAATTCCTTTATCGTAAAACTGTTCGTTGTTGAGCTGTCCTTTCATATACGGCTGCAGGGCATCTTTATTAAATGTCTGCAGCGTGGGCGCCATAATAAATATTGTTAAAAAAATTGAAAGCCCCACAATAACCTGATTCGGCGGCATCTGCTGGAGCGAAAGCGCCCGCTTTACAAAATCAAGGACAATAACGACCCTGGTAAAAGCGGTCATCATTATAATAATTGAAGGCGCCAGGGCAAGGATTGACAGAAGGAAGAGTATCTGCAGGCTCAGCGCAACATCTCTCGGCTGTGTTGCTTCCCGCACGTCGAACGCTATCCGGGGTATCGGCATCCGGACACCGCCTTCCTGCGCGAAGGCAGCGCCACCGCACAGGAGCACGCCTGCAAGCACGACAAGAAATATCAGCCGCCGCTTATTCATCACCGTTCATCCTTCGCAGCCGGTCTTTCTGCCGCTGGAGATATCCCAGGCGTGACTCAGAATCCGCAGATTCACGATACACCGGAGTTTCTTCTGCCGTTGATTCATCACGACCAAAAATTTTACCCACCTGCTTTGTTATAAAATCCTGAAACCCTCCCGTCGCCACAGGCATGGAGCGTGAACTCAGAAGCCGTATTCTGTCTATTTCGTCTTTTTCATTTATCTCGGTAATGATGTTGATATTGCTGTCGGTAACTCCAATAACAATGATCCGACCGGCAAGATCAACGACCTGGAGAAATTTATTCGGTCCCAGCGGCGCCACAGCAAGCACCTGGATGACATCGTGCCCCAGTACCTGAAGTCCCGCTTTTCTGGTAACGAAACGGAAAAAATAATAAAATCCACCCAGGAGAAGGCCAATGATAAAAATGGTTTTAAAAATAAGCCAGCCATAGGACTCCGGCTCTTCTGAGGGACGGTTATAACTTTCATACGGAAGAAATGCTTCCTCGCCACGGGCCTGCTTCGCCGCGGGGGCCTCTTTCGGCACTTCAGACTGTTTTTTCTCCGCCGCTTCATCCTCACCGGTACGGGCGACTGGTGCAGCCGGCACCTTAACTTCCTGCCGTACTGTTTTCTGCTGCGCATGTCTGCGGGCATCACGTCTTTGTGCATCCCCCGGCATGGGACATAATATAATAATCAGGAAAAAAATAATGAGGCCCGATACAGCACCCCGTCCATGAAATGTCCCCTTCACTCTCTGCATAATCCCCTAAACGCGGTCCTTTTCTCCATGCCGCAGCAGCGGCAGCGTATTATGTCGCTTTGCATTCCGGACTCGGAAGCATAAATTTGCACAAAAAAACTCCAGCAACGATTTACTACGATATATGGCACGCACAACTGCGTCAGATGCCACAGGCGCTACTGTACCCGCATTAACCGTTCCGCAGGACTAACAATATCCGTCACCCGGACACCAAAGTTTTCATCAATAACAACGACCTCACCGCGGGCAATAAGCTTCCCGTTCACCAGGAGGTCAACCGGCTCACCTGCGAGTTTATCAAGCTCAATAATTGATCCCTCACCGAGACCCAGAATATCCTTCACCAGCATGGTCGTCCGGCCCAACTCAACAGTCAATGCCAGCTTTACATCGAGGAGCAGGTTAATGTTCGGGCCGACTCCCGGAGGAAGCCCCTCGCCCAGAGGAGGAAATTTGACCGGACTGATGCCCACCTGCGGCTGCATCTGCTGCTGTACATGCTGCTGAGGCACCTGCTGATATTGCTGCTGCATACCGGAACCGGACCCCATTGTGGAACGTGCAAGATCGGAAGCAAGGGGAAGTTCAAGAATATGGTAAAACTTTGAATTGACCATACTCTCAATACTGATATTATAGGTAATCTTTGCAAGTTCTCCACTGCCGGGCATTCTCAATTCACCAGCCGAATTCGCAACAGACACGTCCGGAGGCGTTGTGCCGATCCCCCGGCCGATTTTATCACTGAACTGTGTCGCACATGAGGAAAGCATCTGATTCACAAACTCCTGTATAGTGCTCAGATGCGCTTCGGACAAATCCATTGGCGCAGACCCGGAATCATCCCCCATCATAAGCGAGGATATGACACCGGCATCTCCCAAATTAAATACGATAAGGTTTTTACCGTTCAATCCGCCGGTAAAATCCATTCCCACCTGCACATACTGCCTGCCGAAATCGCCCCGAATGGCTGACTCGGATTTAACTTCCACATACGCATTGGAAATAGAGACATTCTTTCCAAGAAGTGCGGTAAGAGAATGGACCACCGTCCCCATGCTCGAATTCACAAGATCGGCAAGGGAATCCCGCTCAACAGGTGAAAGCCCTGCACCGGTCTGCGGCATATCCATAGAAGGTGCATTGCTTGGCGTCGCTACTTCATCAGCCCCCTTTAATAGAGCATCTATTTCGTCCTGAGATAAAGATCCGTCACCCATAGTTTTCCTCTACAAAAATATTCTGGCTTTCGCCCGCCACCTTACACACTGCGGATGCTACCATCCTCTTACTATATAATACAGACAGCACTAATAGTTAACAACAAATTCCGTAAAATAAACATCAACAATCTTACCGGAACTGAGAATAACATTCACATGGGATTTTATCTCCTCCTGAAGCGCAATTTTATCTTCAAGAGAATCCATATCTTCATATCGTTTGCTGGTTAACAGCATATTGATAACATGACGCAGCTCTACACGCCTTCTCCCAAGCTCAAGCATCAGCTCGGGGTTCTCTTCATACCCGAGGGACACGGTAATTTTCGCGAAATGCGG
>JAKQCH010000406.1 GCA_029573825.1 Spirochaetota bacterium
AATATTCAGGGCGTAGCCTTGGAGATAGAGAAAGTCGTAGCAAATTTGTCTTCAGTTGCGGGGAAAAAACCTCCCCCGAACCCCCTCCAGAGGGGGACATGAAAAAGGAATCCCCACCTCAAAAGGGGGACATCAAAAGAAGGTCCCTCCAGAGGGGGACAATAATGAAGGCCTCTCCAAAGGGGGACAACCTTTTATGTCCTCCGCTGGCGGAGGTGTCACGAAGTGACGGAGGTGGTTGTCGTAACCTCCCCCTGGCCCCCTCCAGAGGGGGACATGAAAAAGGAAAGCCATCGAGAGTGTGAAAAGATAAGAAAGTCCATCTATCAGGATTTTGTTTAATCGGGCTTGAAAGGTGCGTATTTCAGGACGGTCCGACAATGACGCCTTCATACAGGATAGACGTCAGGCTTTGCATGATGGTCACTTCAGAATATTTTTCGTGCTGAATCAGCCATGCTCCATATTCACACATTCCCATCATAATGAATCCCGCCAGATCGCTGTCAATGTCTTTTCGGATGCGCCCTTCCTGTTTCAGGTTCTCAATTTCCAGGATTGTCGGTTTCACCATTTGCCAGATGAGCTGATTGAATTTCGTCCGGAATGAAGGATTGTCGCCAACGGAAAGACTTCTGATGATATTCATCATGGATATCCATTGAGGATACATGGAGAAGAAAACTTTTCCCCGTTTAATCAGCCTGAGTGCGGCGTCTATTTCTTCCCTGCTTTCGGCCCGGATGTGATCATACAGGTTGTGGAATACGCGATCCGCACAGGCCATGAGGATTTCCTCCTTGTTCCTGAAATTCCTGTAAACGGTTTCCTTGCTCATTTTTGCCTGTTGCGCAATATCGAATGTGCTGGTTTCAATATATCCCTTTTTCAAAAACAGTTCTGTTGAAACAGCAAGGATGTCATCACGTTTGTCGGATTGCAGGGCCGTTTGTTTTGTCAGGCTTTCAGGCAGGGGAATTTCCTTCCCGATTTCTTCCCGAATCCGGTTGAGTTGTTTTTTTTCATCAATCTGTTTTCGTCGGATAAGATCCAATGCCTTCAGATGGACGCCGCAATAGTAAGCGCGGGTTTTCCCGGTTTTCATCGCTTCGGGAAGGAGGCCTTCGAGGATGTAATATCTGATGGTGGATACCGGAATGCCGGACCTTCTGGAAAGCTCGGAGATCTTCATGAGGTCTTCCTGTTTCAGCTCACCTTGAATTAGTTTTTCGCCACAGGCCGCGATTGCCGCGGGATAGCTCATCAACTCCTCAACTTCCGGTCCGGTGTAGTGACCGTTGACATTGAAAATGATATCCCAGCTTTTTGTGTAGACATCATCGATGCTGGCATCCGGATGAAGTTTGAAGTAATAATAAACATACTCTGTCGCGCCCATAAACAGATAGGCCAGGAGATGAAGATCGGGAAAATGAATATTTTCCTTTTTGGATGCCGCAACAAGGTCGGTTTCTATGGCCTTGATAAAATCATGTATGATGTCTTCTTCGAGTTTCTTCCGGATGCGGTTGCCTTCCTTCATAAAGGCACCCCGAACGAGATTAAACATATCGATCATGTAGCGGTAGGTGCGCATGAAGGTATGGCCACGGCTCCATAAACGCGACAATCCGTCATCATCTTTCCGGACAGAGAAATAATTTTTTGTGAAATCAAGGAACGTATGCCGGCTGCATTCAAAGAACAGATATTCCATACTTCTGAAATACTGGTAGAAAGTGCTTTTCCCGATGCCCGCACAGGTGACGATATCATCGATATTTGTGGTTTGATAACCCTTTTCCCGAAAAAGCTCGAGAGCGGCTTTGATGATAGCCGTGCGCTTGCTTGTATAAAGCGTACCGGGTTGAAGACTGGACGGAACGTCGCTTGAGGCTTGATTCAGGCTGCTCTTTATTTCTTCCAGGGAATGACCTTGCTTCTGCAGGGAATGGATCTTTCTCAGCCGGTCGATATGTTCGACCGT
>JAKQCH010000417.1 GCA_029573825.1 Spirochaetota bacterium
ATCAGATTTTAATGGCCGATCCGCCGTAATGAGGAAGAACTGTCTTCAATTCCCGAATCAGATTTTCCTTCCACGGAGTCTCTGAATTTTTTACTTAATGAAAACTGGTTCACCATATCAAGAAGCTCCTGCGCCTGGTTCGACATCTCTTCACTGGCTGACGCCGTTTCCTCCACAAGGGAGGCATTCTGCTGCGTCATGCTGTCCATTTCAGTTACTGCGATATTGATCTGATCAATTCCCTGGCGCTGTTCCTGACTCGCGGCGGCGATTTCATTAACAAGCTGGCTTACCTGCTGGAAGGACTCAATGATTTCCTTCAATGTTTCCCCGGTTTTGTTCACAAGCTCGGTCCCCTTTTCGACTCTGCCCTGGGAGTCCCGGATAAGATCGCCGATGTCTTTCACCGCAGCACCGGCACGCTGTGCGAGGTTCCGGACTTCACCGGCAACAACCGCGAAGCCTCTGCCCTGCTGTCCCGCACGGGCCGCCTCAACAGCTGCATTGAGCGCGAGAAGGTTTGTCTGGAACGCAATTTCATTGATCATGGAAATGATGTCCGCGATTTTTGTTGATGAGGCGTTGATTTCATGAATAGCTGTTACCGCTTCATCGGCAACCCGCCCCCCTTCAAGGGCAACAGTTGAAGATTTGTCGGATAACTTCGTCGCCTCTGTGGCAGTATCGGCGGTCTGCCGGATTGTTGCAGTGGCTTCCTCTATCGTCGAGGCGATTTCTTCGAGGGATGAGGCCTGTTCCGCGGTTCGCTGTGACAGATTTTCATTACCGCTCGCGATTTCCTGGACCGCCTGTGCAAGGTTCTGAGAAGATATTATCACATCAGAAATCAGCTTCTCGAACTGCTCAAGTGTCATATTCAGGGCGCTGGCTATTCTGCCGATTTCATCATTTGGAACTTCACCGGTAAAACGGCTGGAAAGATTTCCCGATGCCATATCTCCCATGATATTCTCACATGTTTTGAGGGGCATGAGCCGTTTCCTCATGAAGAGAAAAATTAAAAACGAGGAAATCAGTATCAGAACCAATGCGATGGGAAACAGTATCGCATCCCGTTCACGTATCGCCGACATGAAATCATCGACATAAATTGTCGCGGCGCTGATGAAACGGTACTTCTGATTTTTTATGAATGTCTGTATCTTAAGTTTCCCCTCCCATTCATATTTTATAACGGACCCGCTTTTTTTGGCGAGCATCTCCCTGCCCCAGGCATAATCCTTTAATTTCAAAGTGAAAATGTTTTTCTCATCGGGATGGGCAAATGTCACACCAGTGAGATCGGTGAGATAGGGATATCCGGTTTTCCCAATAACAATATTTTTAACAATATTCCCTGAATACTTTCCCACATCAAGCGGCAGCCCCAGAATACCAATGATTCTGTTTTCTGCCACAATAGGGACCGTCACAAGAATTACTGGAAGTCCCGTAGCGGGAGATTTCGCAACTGTTCCCACATGGACTTCACCCTTGATTGCTGCTGCCGCATTATCACGATACACAGGAATACCCCCCCACCGTATTCCCGTTGAGCGGTTTGCTCCTGAAGCGACTATGAGAGAATTCTGTTCCGGTGTTGAGATAAAAACCTCCTCGTACACCTGCCCCTCTTCAAAAAAGTCTTTCAGGATTATCTTTGCATCACTGTAATCATTGTTCTTCATCGCGCGGACAATTGATGGATTTTTCGCAAGAAACTGCGCATTCCTCACCTGGGTATCCAAAAAGGTGACAAGCTGCTGTTCTATGCTTTTATTAAAGTTGAGGAGCTGATTGGTATAGGACTCTTCGGCAAGCTGAATAACGGTTGTCCTGACCACAAATACGAAAACCGAAAAAACAACAACAATAACCGCTGCCACTATCACTGACAGAATAACCGTCAGGCTTCTCGGTTTTTTCCCAGAATTAGATTTCATATACGTACCTCTTTATTTTTTAGTTC
>JAKQCH010000443.1 GCA_029573825.1 Spirochaetota bacterium
CTGTTTACAACTGGGAATCCATTGCCGAAGTGTTCAGCAAACAGGCCGCCAGATTCGGCAGCAGCCCCTTTATATCTCACAAACGAGGCTGTTCCTACGAGGATATCTCCTGGGAAGCGGTGAATATCATGGTCAGGAACACGGGGTATTATCTGCTTTCCCGTGGTGTGAGAAAAGGGGAAAAGGTCGCGGTGTATTCCCCGAACTGTTTTGAATGGGTCGTTGCGGATATGGCGGCGCTTTCCATCGGGGCGGTTACCGTGCCGGTGTATCCCACGAACTCCGGGGAGGAAGTGCGGTTTATCCTGCATAATTCCGATTCACGAATATGCTTTGCCGGTATGCCGAATAATCTTAACAATGTTCTGAAATTCCGGAAACAGCTCAAGGGGCTCAGGGACATCATTGTATTTGACCAGGAATCTGCGAAGAAAGACGTTCCCTGCCTTTCAGATATTATTGCCGAAGGTCGTCAGTATGTCAATACGGCGCTGTACGATAAACGGCTTCATTCCCTTAAGCCTGATGATCTTGCCACAATAATGTATACATCCGGTACGACCGGCGATCCCCGGGGAGTCATGCTTACCCATGAAAACATTACCGCCAATATCGGGCAGATACATGATGTTTTCGGGGAGGCGATTCATGAGGGTGATATTTTTCTCTCCATTCTGCCCATTGCCCATGCCTTTGAACGGATGGCAGGATATTACTGGCCAGTTGCTGCCGGCGCACGAATCGCGTATGCTGAAAGCACTGCTTCAGTGGCGCGGAATTTATGCGAAGTGCGTCCTCACTGTGTCGTAAGTGTTCCGGGGCTTTACGAAAGGCTGCATCAGGAATTACTCGCCAGTACCGGGATGTCAGGCGCCCTGAAGCGGATATTTCTCAGATGGGCCTTTCAAGTCGCCGTGGAGAACGCTCACTATGTCTGCAGGAGCAGGGACAGGGAGGGGATTTTTGCCCGGAAGCACGGTATCGCGGAAGCACTGGTGTTTTCAAAGCTGCGCGGGGCCATGGGGCTTGACCGCATACGGTGCGCGATATCGGGAGGGGGCCCGTTGTCCGAAGGGGTTGCGGAATTTTTTTCTGGAATAGGGATACCTCTTCTTGAAGGCTTCGGAATGACGGAAACATCTCCCGTCGTCTGCGTTAACCGTCCCGGAATGACGAAACCCGGATCGGTGGGACTTCCCTGCAGGGAAACAACGATAAAAATATCCGACGAGGGGGAAATTCTCATTAAAGGCCCCCAGGTAATGAAGGGGTATTATAAGAACCGGGACGCCACAAAGCATGCCTTCACGAAGGACGGGTATTTGAAATCAGGGGACCTGGGGCGAATTGACGATGAAGGGTTTGTTCATGTCGTGGGGCGGATCAAGGACATCATTGTCACTGCCGGTGGAAAGAATATTGCGCCCCAGAACATTGAATTCAGGCTCAGGCAGTCACCATATATCGGGAACATCGCCCTTGTTGGTGACCGGAGGAAATACCTGACGGCCCTGATTATCCCCTCCTTTGACCAGTTGTATCAGTGGGCATGCGATAAGGGAATTGAATTTTTCAGCTCAAAAGACCTTGTCACGGACGAGCGGGTGATAAATCTCTTCTCTGAGGAGATTGAGAACCTCAGCGGTGATTTTTCGCAGGTGGAAAAAGTCAGGAGGTTCAGACTTATTGATGACGTCTGGAGTCAGGAAACAAACGAGCTTACTCCCACACTGAAGATAAAACGGCGCGTAATTGAGGAGAAGTACGCGCAGGAAATTGCCGGCATGTATCCGGTTGAAAGCTATCTGCTGCAGTAGCGTTGACCCCACCCGGCCTCCGGCCCGCCGCTCCAAATCCCCGCGCTCCGCGCCGCCCCTTTGTTAAAGGGGCTTGCATGGATGGAATTTACTATGCCGGGCCCCTCTTTAATAAAGGTTCCCGGCACGGCCGCTCCCGAACATCCTTGTTCTTCGCGGCATCATTACATCCTGTAAAAGAGATGCCGCAATGTCGGGCGCGGACAGGAGGTCCGATAAGCGCCCGACGAGGGCTGCCGATAGGCTGGGGGGATTTTTACATTCCCCGCAGACCTTTGTAAACTTATTCATCACATCATCCCCCGGCATAAGAAAACTTACAGCGAAAATTTCCTGACACTGTTCCCCCCTCGCCACTGTGGAGAGGGGGCAAGGGGGTGAGGTCATTTTCCCCGGTTTTATCGGACGGGATTGGGGTGTGGTCATTTCCAGAATATATTTTATTTTCATGTGCATATTATTTAAAAAAGTATTGATTATTTGAGTGTTCGGATTGAGTATTGGGAGTATATATAAGTATTTTGTTTTGCATTTATTGTTCGGTACGTACTTGGAATGGGTGTATGCTTTTCGTGTTGGATGAGATGAGGGGTGCTTTGCAAGATAAATAATTCCCATATTGTAGATAGAGGTTTATTAAATTGTTATGTGGAATTTAAAACACAAATAATAAGAGATCAATTCAATAATGAATAAATGGAATATTCCTGAAGAAATGGAAAAAGAAATAATCAAGAGAGATAAAAGTTGTGTTTATTGTGGAACGCAAATGATTGAGAAAGTACCACAAGGTGAATCACGGAAAAACGCGGCAACGTGGGAACACATAATCAATGATGAGACTATTATTACAAAAGATAATATTGCCAGATGCTGTGCAGCATGTAATTCAAGTAAGGGAACGAAAAAATTATCAGAATGGATTAATTCAAAATACTGCAACGAAAAAGGTATTAATTATAACACTGTTGCTGATGTCATTAAAAAAGCCTTAGATAAAAATTTATAATGTGAGAGAATATGGACATCCCAAAATTTCATGAAACATTTAATCCAATTCTTGATGTATTACAAGATCGTGATTTACTCAATGGGGAGCCTGGAAAGTATAAATATACAATCTATGTTTCCGGAGAGAATGTTAAACCGGCATCAATAAAAATAATATCCCAATGGGATGGAAGTTGGGATAATTACAAAGTTTATTTGGCAGATTAAATTGATAATAGATTATAAATTTACACTGCTGTCCCAAAGATTTAAAATCCCAAAGATGAGGGTGTAAAAAAGATTGTGTAAATAGCCATATCAAATATTAAGGATAAAGGAAAAGGATATGGCAAAAACAAACAATAAACTTGAACAACTGTTAGACGAGATAGACTTTAAAAATCTATCAGCAGAGGAGATCACGG
>JAKQCH010000038.1 GCA_029573825.1 Spirochaetota bacterium
CATTCCTCCAGCATGCAACCCATTTATGAGACAGGTGGCAGTGGTATTCATTCTCCCCGAGTCGGCTGTAATTCGGCCACTCCGGTCTTACAGGGCCTTTCTTTTCAAGATCGTCAATCAGATAGATCATCTTTTTCTGAATAGAAACCGGCATCTTTTCAATCTTCTTCTGTGCCTGTTTGATAATCCTGACTGTATACATAATTGAATGTAGCCAGAAAAAGGCTACTTTGTCAAATGGTATTTTTTAATTGTTAAAAATTTTAACGGTCCCTTTTCAGGTGATCTTTTATATGGATGAAGGGGACGGACAGAGAAATTCTACTCTATAAGAAGGCGCTCTTTCGGAAAAACTCGCTCTGAGAGGAGAGGGTTTTCCTGTACATTGATATTATTCTTATTGCTGCAGCAGTATAACTCCCTGTTTCAGCCTTTTTATAATAGCAGTAATGCTGTCGCGGGCAGCGGTTATTATTTCGCGCTGTACACGTTCCCCTGCGGCAATGTCCCTGTCTAACTGGAGGATCGCATTTTCGCTCATGTTCCTTTTTTATTGCGGAGATGGTTTCGTTATCCGCCCCGACCAGGGATATGGCAAGTTCTTCAGAATCTATTTCGCGCAGTACCTTTTGAATGTCCCTGTTTTCGAAACTGTGAAATCCATAAAAGTCTTCACGTTGTGCCGACATAAGCCCTGCCTCCGCCGTGATGTGTTTCACTGTTAAAATATAACCGGGACAGTGTATTGTCAAAGAAAATGGAATCACACAATAACGGAAATCCATATTCTGCTGGACACACCGCGGGGAGTGGCCGATTAATATAACCATGAAGGTACTGCTGACATATCTGTGCAACTATGAAGACCGCATGGACTACCACATGTCCCTGATGCCCGTAGGAGTCGCCGCTATCGGGGCTTTTCTTGAACAGAAGGGCCACCGTGTCACCATTGCCAACTTCTCCAAAACCGGCCACCGTCAGGCGGTAAAAAAAATCGGCGACATGGCTCCGGATATTGCGGGCATATCCGTCTTCACCCACAACCGCAGGGAATCACTGAAACTGGTCCGCGCCCTGAAAAAAGCACATCCCCGTATTCTCGTCGTCATCGGGGGGCCCCATGCCACGTTCCTCGCGGATGAGATTCTCAGTCGTTACCCTGAAATTGACTACATCATCCAGGGTGAAGGAGAAGAGGCGTTTCTTCGGATAATCAACGCACTGGAACACAACACCCCCCTGAGCAATAAAATTGTCCCCCAGACCCCCGTGGGCAGCCTCGACACCCTTCCGGCGCCTTCCGTTTTTTCCGGGCCCATGATTGACGTCAACATCAACGAGGAGTTTAAATATATTATCACCTCACGGGGATGTCCGCACCACTGCTCCTTCTGCTGTTCGCCGCAGTTCTGGCAAAGAAAAGTCCGCTTCCGCAGCCCGGACCGGATCATGAAGGAAGTCGAGTCCCTCTATCGAAAACACGGAATAATATATTTTTCCATCCGTGACGACAACTTCACCCTGAAAAAGGAACGGGTCCTTGAATTTTCCCGCCTCCTGCAGAAAAGCGGCGTGTACATGATGTGGAACTGTCAGTCCCGGGTCGATACCATTGACGGGGAAATGGTCCGCGAAATGAAGCGCGCGGGGCTTGAGCACATCCAGTTCGGCGTGGAAAGCGGCTCCGAGCGCATCCTTGCAAAATATGACAAATCAATCACCGTTGAACAGATAAAAAAAGCCGCGGAAGTTACCCGGAAAGCCGGGGCTTATCTGTCGATATATCTCATGACGGGAATGGAAGGGGAGACCGCCGCCGACACGAAAAAAACCATTTCCCTCATAAAATCCATACTTCCCGGTGACGGCATCGTGTCCCCCGTCGCCCTGTATCCCGGCACAAAACTGTATGAGGATGAAAAGAAAAAGGGGAATGTCCGCGATGACATCTGGTTCCGGAATCAGGACCCGGGCATTTATCTCCGCGGCGACAGCGAGGTGCCGCGCTTCATGCATGACCTGCTTCATCAGCTGCGCCTGATACGGGAACGCTCGTGGTACCGCGAGGAGGACTTCAGGAAACACCGCGCGTTTATGGGAAAAGACTGCTGGGTCACGGGCATTCTTGAAGGCGATTATTATCTTGACGAAGAGGAGTATGAACGCGCCGAGACATCCTATCTCTCCGTAATATCCATGTATCCGGACAACCCATGGGGGCACCTTCGCATCGGGAAACTCCGTTTCAGAAACGGCAACTTCCCGGGATCTGTTGAAAGCTATACCACCGTCACAACGCTTGTTCCCGCCTATTACGGAGGGTGGCTGAAGCTCGCCGAATCGCACATCGCCGCCGGTGACCGCTCCGCCGCAAAGCACTGTATCAAAGAAGCCTATGCCCGCAACAGGTTTGACATACGGATCAGGAACCTCCGGGAACTGCTGAAATAATATCAGCTGCAATTTAAAGAATTCCCGCTGAAAATCACGCAAAAGATACTCTTCTTCACTAAAAAGTACCTTCAAACAGGCAGCGGGTCACAGCCCTCGCTCCATGGGCATACATCAGGTAATAACTGATAATGAATTTTTTTCTTGACAATGTAGCCTCGCGAGGCTACATTTACAGCTATAGGGTTATGATTATGAATGCAAAATCTATAGGAATACGTAAACTTAAAGACAACCTAAGCAGCTACCTGAAAGAGGTCGAGGCAGGGACTATAATCCTTGTTTCTGACCGGGACAGAATAATTGCAGAGATTCAT
>JAKQCH010000459.1 GCA_029573825.1 Spirochaetota bacterium
TCAAGCTGCTGCATCATGAACATCGGGATCGCAGGGTCGATATCACCGCAGCGGGTTCCCATCATCGCCCCTTCAAGGGGAGTAAGGCCCATTGAGGTGTCAACTGAAACGCCGTTCTTAATCGCGCAGCAGGAAACTCCGTTTCCAATATGCAGCGTTATGATATTACAGTTCTTTGCTTCTTTTCCAAGAAGCGCTGCTGCTCTTTTCGACACGTACAGATGGCTTGTTCCGTGAAATCCGTAACGGCGGACAGAATTATTCTGATACCACTCATAGGGAACCGGATAAATAAATGCCTTCGCAGGAATTGTCTGATGAAAGGCAGTATCAAAAATCGCGACATGGGGAATCGACGGAAGCGCGCTTCTACCTGCGTTGATACCAATAAGGTTTGCAGGGTTATGGAGCGGCGCAAGGTGTGAAACTTCCTTGATAACGTTTACAACTGAATCGTCGATAAGAACGCTCCGATTAAACTTCTCACCCCCGTGAACGACACGGTGGCCGACGGCGGTAATTTCGTCCATGCTGCTGATAACAGCGCCTTCACCCTTTGCAAGGGCGTCAAGTACAAGCTGGATTGCGATTTCATGGTTTGATATCGGTGTTACGTTTTTGAATTCCTTGTCCTTTGCGGGGACTTCATGCTTGATGAACGAACCGCCAATTCCGATTCTCTCGACGATACCGATCGCGATTACTTCTTTCTTTTCCCAATCGAATAATTGATATTTAAGGGATGAGCTGCCACAATTTAGCGCTAAAATTTTCATTAGCTTCTCCTTCATTTGTTTTCTTTTTTATCGGCAATTCGTTTCGCCTCATACTGGGCCTGAACCGCCGTTATTGCTACTGTATTGATGATATCAGGAATCAGACATCCCCGGCTGAGGTCGTTAACCGGCTTGTTAAGACCCTGGAGGATAGGACCAATTGCCAGTGTTCCGGCTTCACGCTGTACCGCCTTGTACGTGTTGTTTCCAGTGTTGAGGTCCGGGAAGATATACACCGTCGCCTGTCCGGCAACCTGTGATCCCGGCATTTTAGAGCCTCCGACAGATTTTGAAACCGCGGCGTCATACTGAATAGGACCGTCAAGCAGAAGATCGGGACGGAGCTTCTTGGCGATATCAGTTGCTTCACGGACTTTATCAACAGCCGGCCCCGTACCGGAAGTACCTGTCGAATATGACATCATTGCTATTTTCGGCTGCACACCGAACATCTCCGCTGTTTCAGCTGAAGATATAGCGATATGTGCAAGCTCCTCAGCGTTGGGATCGGGATTGACTGCGCAGTCCCCGAAAACCTTCACCCGGTCCTTAAGGCACATCAGGAATACTGATGAAACGATCGGCGTCCCCGGCTTCGTCTTGATTGTCTGGAGTGAAGGCCGTATGGTATGGGCAGTTGAGTGCGCCGCGCCAGACACCATTCCATCGGCATCGTTCATGTGCACCATCATGGTACCGAAATAACTGACATCCTTTACCGTGTTAATCGCGTCATCGAGGGTAACACCTTTGCTTTTTCTCAGCTCATAAAACGCCTTTGCGTACTTGTCAGTGAGAGGAGAATTTTCCGGATCAACAAAATTCGCGCTGTCAAGCTTAAGTCCCAGCTCGTAGGCACGCGCCTTGACTTTATCAACATCCCCGAGAATTGTGAGTTTCACAACTTCCCGTGAAAGAAGCACATCGGCAGCTTTGAGAATCCTGTCATCATTGCCTTCGGGCAGCACAATGTGACGCTTGTCCTTCTTCGCCTGCTGAATAAGATTGTATTCAAACATCTTTGGCGTGATTTTATCAGTTTTTGATTCAACAATTTTTTTGGAAAGAGACTCGAGATCAACATGTGTTTCAAAAAGGCTGAGAGCTGTGGCAATTTTGCTTGAATCATCCGGCAGAATGGCCGACTTCATGCCTTCGAGCTTTGTTGCAACACTGAAAATATCGTCCCTGCAGACAAGAATCGGAATGGGCTTCGGTATGCCACCCACAAGCTGGATTATCATATTATGCAGATAATATTCCCCGGTAAGAATAATGCCTGCTATTTCCGGGAAATTCTTTGACTGATTTGCGAGGATGGCGCCGAGGAGGATATCGACCCGGTCCCCCGATGTGATGATCATCATGCCGTCTGAAAGGCCCCAGAGATAATTCTCGAGATGAAGACCCCCTACTGAAAACCTGTTCACCGGCCTGCTGAGCTGCTCCTCTCCGAACAGCACCGTGGCGTCAACGGCTTTCGCGACTTCCGCTATGGATGGCGCGCTTATGCGTTTGCTTTCAGGAAGCACCGCGATGAACTTGTCCTTTACATCCACCTGCTCCGAAAGCATCTCCAGCGCCGACACACAACGGTCTTCCGGCACCCGGTTAAGAATGCTTCCCAGAACCGCGCAGCCCCCCGCCTGAAACTGCTCAGTGGCGATTTTCATTGACTGGATGACTTTATTAAGATCGCGGTTATTTGCACGTGTGACGAGTAGAACAGGGCTCATGATGAGCGACGCGATACGGACATTTATATCAAGCTCTATCGCAGAGGTATCTTCTTCAAAATCGGTGCCTTCACAGAGGACAAAGTCATATTCCTCTTCAAGCTGTTTGTATTTGGTAATAATATCAGTAATAAGGACATCCCATTTGCCCTGCTCTACAAGCGCCTGTGCATCTTCGAGGTTATACGCATACATCTGTTCATTTTTAAGGTCCAGCTTGAAATACTTCTTCATTAAAGCAAAATGATCATCAATTGTCTTTTTTTTCGTTACCTGAATAATCGGCCGGAAATAAGCCACTCTTCCCAGTTTACGCAGAAGCAGTTCCATGATGCCGAGAACAACAACAGTCTTTCCGCCTTCTCCGTCTGTGGTTGTTATAAATAAGTTCTTTGCCATAATATAAACCTTTTACAGGGATTTAGATAATTCGAGACTGATATGGTTTAATTAAGTGAAAGCAGGATTATTCTGCAATAGTTGAATGACTATTTTTCATATAGTATAAATTATATTTTTCATGTAGTGAAAACCCCTACTCCCCCCATGCCGTCCCGGAACTCTATGCTGTAATTATATCCCGCAGAACGCATTATTGCAGTAAAAAAACTATCATCAAACAATAATCGCTATTACAGATGCCTGATACAGGGATTTTAATGGATTATTCACATTGGGAAGGAGATAATTGAGGAAATACGGGAACAGTGGCAGTGGTTTCCCCCTGACATTTTAAGCGGCAACCCTTCTGAACAATAATAATTTTTTATCAAATTTATTCATTTCATTCAATGCTGCTCAATTCCGGTTATCGTTCCCCAGAAACGGATGTTGCAGGGATTTTCCCTGAGAAATGTGATAAATTTTTTAACTGCTACATCATTTTCGGTGTCAAGGACAACCCGGACAGTGCCATCCGGAAGATTTGTCGCAGTCGCCCGCATACCGAGGGCGCGGGCGTTTTCTACACAATAATATCTGCAGGCAACTCCCTGAACGTTCCCCCGCAAAACCAGTTCTTTCATCTGCCCCCCTGTAATCCTGAAAGTAGCATTCCCACAGATATTCCCGGATGGAGCAGCCCGGAGGTCTCACCCCTCTGCGAAACAGCAGCAATCAGTTCGAGAACGCATACCCGACAGTGAAGATGAAACTGTATGAATCAATCGTGCCCCCTGTACCGCCTTCTAAATACCGGGCATTGGTCTGAGGATTGGTAAGATCATACTCCGGGGAGATGCTGACCGGATTCCGTATCCATTCAAAACCGAAGGCAAGATACAAACCTCCGCTGAAATACATCGTGCAGTTCAGCTCAGCTCCGTAGGTGAGTGCGGTTCCGGACCGTTTCGTATTACCTTCATACCCCGCAAGAATCTTCTCCGCCACAGGCGTTGCATGATAGGTATAATAGGCATACCCGATAAGGGGCGTCAGGGTAAAATCCCAACTCTTCCTGGTGGTAGTATGAAAAGCAATCCCGACATAGAGGGCATAGTCGGTATACAGAAACTCACGCCAGTTCTTGTAATCTGTTCCGAAATTAGTACGCTGAACAATAATGCCCCGCCGGAATCTGGTCCGGACACCAACATAGTCGTAAGGCATATATTCAAAGGTTATGCCGACACCGAAGGCAAGGTGTGTTACTTCAACCATCTTTGTGGTTTCATTGTCAAAGGTGTAGGTTGTGTTCTGGAGAAATGCCTCTTCCGCATCAATCAAATCCCCCGTGGGCATCCCCACTGACATCGTAATACCCAGAAGCATCTGCCCCCGGTGGGAACCCTCCGGGGGGAGTTCAAGCTCTTCAAACGTCGCAGAATACATCACGGCAGGAGAAGCAAGAACAACAATTAACGTAAATAATAATATTATTCTACCCATGTCAGTATGCTTTCCTGCCGTATTACACGGGAGTGGTAATCCGTAAAGATGGATACGTGATATCCTCCAGAGAACCTCCCTTATTGTGCTTTTTCGATCTGGCTGATTGCTTCAACTATTCTACCCGCTATTTGACGGGCAATTTCATCATATCTTGATGTTTCAATCAGGAGATCGTTCCTGTCCCATATCAGCGAAAGACTGCAGCACCATTTCATTCTGGCCCACCAGGCCCATGCGATACCCGGTTCCTTACGTACGGTAACGAGAAGTGATCCTGTCTCAACGCTTATGGCCTTCAGCGAGAAGGTATCAATCAGGTTCTTCTGTTCCTTCCCGCCGGTAGTATTGTCGCTCAGGCACGAGCCCCTCCCGGTAATAATAACATCAGCGCCGAGAAGCTTTCCTAACCGTGCGGCATTGCTGTCATCCACGATACCGGTCATAGATAGATTCTGTTCTTTGAGAATTTTCTGCATCGCTTCCCGCTCAACAACTTCGACCCTCCCTGACTTGAAAAGGTGATGCGTTATCGCGTCTGAAAATTCATCCCCCCATTGACCCTGTCGAATCTGGAAAGGAAATACCGCTATTTTATTCAGTTTTTTGGTTAAATCAACTCTCTTATTGACCGCAACATCTATCGTTGAACATCCGAACACAAATGGTATGCTGAAACAAAGCACAACGATTGCAAAACGCTTCATACGATCCTCCTCTTATGAACGCATCATGGATATTTCCTTCTGATGCTTTAGTAATTGAATAAATAATATTTCTCTGAACGAATAAAGCGAACTGAGGTAAGGGAATTGTCTCACATCTTACCTGGCAATACAGTGTTTATATAAACATGCCTGAAGCCCATTCCCCGGAAACAATCACACCTGATAATCAACATGAAATGAATATACCGATCAATAAATATCTTGATAAAATTACAATGATGTTGTCAATATGTCAATATAAAATACGGTATCATAATCAATTTAATTATTACAACAAACCGGAACACAGTTCCTTCCAGGGCAATAATAATGTCAGCCAGTTCTGCCGTCACCATGCCGCAAGACGGTTATACTGTCATTTCCGCGCTTCGCGGTACACCGGTGCCCGGGATTTCATGTTTTCAGGAGAAACAGCAGAATGGCTTCGAAAAAAAAAGTCCTTTCATCAGGGAAACCGCTCAGCATTCTTATCATCAATTATGAATATCCCCCTCTCGGAGGAGGGGGCGGTGTCGCGACCTATGACCTTGCCATTGAGTGGGCAAAACAGGGAACTGTCGATGTGCTCACCTCTTCATTCCGGGATCTTCCGCGCCTGGAAACCGTTCACGGCGTTACCATACACAGGGTGCCGGCCCTTCTGCGGAAATCACGGGATGCGGCGTCTTTTGTTTCCATGCTTTCCTATGTTTTTTTCGCTATTATAAAAGGATACCGTCTCTGCAGAAAGAACAGGTTCGATGTCATCAACACCCACTTTGCGGTACCATCGGGCCCTATTGGATACATACTGGGAAAACTCTTTTCCATTCCCAACGTGCTCTCGCTCCACGGCGGTGATATATACGATCCCAGCAAAAAACTTTCCCCCCACAGGAACTTCTTTTTCCGACGGGTGGTGAAGTTCATTCTGAATCACGCGGATGATATTGTCGCCCAGTCAAGCAACACCAGGAACAATACCATCACCTACTACAGCCCGAAAAACGAGATCGCCATCATTCCCCTTGCGTTTCACCCTCCGGAAATTCCGAAGGTTAAAACGAAAGACCTCCCTTTTAACGAAAAGGACTTCAATATCGTCACCATCGGACGCCTGGTAAAACGGAAGGCGATGGATGTATTGATACGGTCACTTGCAGACATCCCTGTTAAAGGAATAAAGCTCCATATCCTGGGGGACGGCCCTGAAGGAGACTATCTCAGAACTCTCGCGAAGGAGCTGCATGTCTCAGAAATGGTAAACTTTGCGGGCTATGTCGATGATGAAGAAAAATATATGTATCTTTCACACAGCAGACTTTTCGCCCTCACCTCGCTGCACGAAGGTTTTGGCATTGTGTATATGGAAGCGATGTATTGCGGCCTCCCCATTGTATGCGCAAACAATGGAGGTCAGGTGGACTTTCTTGAACATGAACGGAATGCCCTCCTGATCGAGGTGGGTGATGTTACCGCCTGCAGAAACTCAATAACCCGGTTTTACAAAGAGAAAACGCTCTATACGCGCTGTTCAAACAATAATAGAAAGAAGATTACAGAGTATTATGCCGAAGCGATAAGTGAGCAGTATCTTGCGCGCTTCAGGACCCTTTCGGAAAGGTCCTGAAAGGGTGGAAACCAATACGCTGCTGTAAAGCAGATTAAGACTTTTATTATTCAAGGAAGCGACTGGAACGATGATGCCACGGACGATTGGCCTGCTTACCGATAACAACGAATTGATTGATGATTTTGAATCCCAGCCGTCAGGTTTTGCGGTCCGCACGTATAAAGCCCTCGAGGCGGTAAAACCTGAGGAGATTATTGTTCTTGCAGTTGACGCAGATTTCTTTGAATCAACTGACACAATACAGTTCTTTCTTTCAAAAATCCGGAAAAAACTACAGGGACTGCCTGTTCTCCTTATAATGAGGATATCCATACTCCCGCATTTGAACTTCGAGTGGTTTTTTGACGAATTTGTCCTGTACCCCTTCAGGAAGGGGGAAATATCCGCCCGCCTTAAGCGGATATTCTGGGACAAGGCCGTCCCCGATAATGAAAATATTATCACAATCGGGAAAATTAAGATCAACCTGAAAGAATACACCGTGCATCTCAACGATGAAAAGCTGGACTTCACCTACAAGGAATTTGAACTGCTCCGCTTCCTCACAGAGAACAGGGGAGTGGTTTTTTCGCGGAAAGACCTCCTCAACAAAATCTGGGGTGTTGAGTATATCGGCGGTACGCGCACCGTTGATGTCCACATCAGAAGGCTCCGCGGCAAGCTCGGCGAGGAATTCAATTCCGTCATTGAAACAGTGCGCAATGTCGGATACCGCTGTATGTCCTGAATCCCTGCATACACGGCACATTCCTTCCACCGGAACCCCGCACCGGGTTTCTTCCGCTGTTATATCCCCCGGCAATAATTACGAAATTTTCTTGATATTTTATCTGTACTAATCATAGTGTGCCAATTATTTGTTATCGACCCCGCAACGCAGGGAAGAACGGTGCAGGACATATTCGCAAAGATGTACACTCCTCGCCGTACAATAACCGCATCGTAACCAGAACGATGTACAATGATATTCCCTATCAATCTGAATTGATCCTGGTAAATGATTAAAAGAGGAACCTTATGAACAAGGAAAAAAAGGTAGAAAAGATTTTAGACACCGCCCTGACCGAAGATCTGACTGACTATGTTGAGCTGCTGAAAATCATGAAAAAGCGCCTCCCGTTTTTCAGCGGGACCAAACGTATCGCAGCGGCCCTTCTCAAGGAACATCTTGGCGATATTTCCAGGCTGAGCCTGACCTTCACCGACGTGTACAGCAAGCCCGGAACCGGCCAAGTAATGTTTGAAGACATCAAGGATGGGAAGGCCCGCATTTTCATCAATATCGGGAAAAGCCACAACGTGTCCCCCGGCGACCTGATCCGTGAAATTGTGAAACGATCCGGAATTGACGGCAAGCTCGTGGGAAAAATTGACATTCACGCGACCTACTCATTCATCGAAATTCCCGAGCAGTATGCCGAGATCGTAATGATTTCTCTGGACAAGACAAAGATGAAAGGCATTCCGATCGTCGTTGAGCCCGCCAAGAGGAGAAAAAAGGAAGGCTGATTTTCCAGCATATCCCATGAAGCAGGAACCAACAGCACGATGCCCCCTGTGCGACGCGCCCTCCCAAACAAGGGCCCTCAAAGGCCGGGAATACCTGATGAAGTGTACCCGGTGCGGCATCGTGTTCAACACCCTCCACCATCCCCTCGCCTACAATGACAGGTATTTTATTGAGGACTACCGGGCGCAGTATGGTAAAACATACGAAGAGGACTTCGACACCATTTACCGCATGTCCCTCCTGCGCCTTGATACAATCAACTCAGTGCTGAAACATACTTCCGCAGCACATTCCCCGTCACTGCTGGATATCGGGTGCGCCCTGGGTTTTTTCATGAAGGCCGCTTCTGAACGTGGATTCGGCGTCCGGGGAGTGGAAATATCCCCCTACGGCGCCCGGTATTGCAGGGAAAAATTCAGCATGGAGGTTTTCCAGGGTGCCTTTGACGACTTCAGCACCGGTAACACCTTTGACGTTATTACCGCATGGTATTTCCTGGAGCACTGCACTGATCCTCTCCGGGTTGTTGAAAGAATTTCCGGCATGCTCAATGCGGGGGGCATCTTCGCCTTTTCCGCGCCGTCGGTTTTCGGCCCACAGTTCCTCTTTCACCGCGGGGAATGGGCCGACACGCATCCCGTGGACCACCGGATTGACCTTTCTCCCCGCTCAGTACGGGCATTTCTGAAACGCCACGGTTTTAGCAGGGTGTCGGTGAGGCCGGGAGGAATTCATCCGGAGCGGGTCATGGCGAAGGAGTCGTTTCTGTATCCTGCATTCAGCAGACTGTACAACGGCATCTCGGGGTTGATATCGTTCTCGGACACGATGGAAGTGTACGCGGTAAAATAACCTCTCAGGGAAGAAGGGATTCCAGGCGTTCCAGGAGTTTTCCGAAGTACGATACCGCGTCCTGTACCGGTTCCGGCCTCTCCATATCGACCCCCGCACGCTGTAGCTCTTCAAGGGGAAACGCGCTCCCTCCCATGGACAGGAAATCAATATACCGCTGCCGGTCCGCATCTCCTCCGTGTATGATCTTTTCACCAAGGGACACCGCCGCGGATATTCCCGTGGCATATTTATACACATAAAATGGCGAGTAGAAGTGGGGGATACGGAGGCACTCGAGTTCCAGCTCCCGGTCTATCGTGACGGCATCACCGAAGTACTCATCGAGCAGCTTCCGGTATAGCCCGGTAAGCACATCAAGGGTGAGGGGATGTCCCCCGTGGAGCACACCATGGGCATGTTTCTCAAATTCCGCGAACATGGTCTGCCGGAAAAGGGTCCCCCGGATATTGTCAATTTCACGGTTCACGATATATGCCGTCATGGAAGGGTCATCATTATACTTTTCAAGGAGGTGCCGGCTCAGGAGATATTCATTGCAGGTGGAGGCGACCTCCGCGACAAATATCGTGTAGTCATGGTACTGGTAAGGCTGCGCCCTGTTGGAAAGCAGGGTATGCATGGAGTGTCCCGCTTCATGGATCAACGTGTAGAGGCTGTTGATGGAGTCGGCACGGTAGTTCATGAGGATGTAGGGAGGCGAATCATAGCATCCTGATGAATAGGCGCCGCTCCGTTTCCCGCGGTTCTCATACCGGTCCACCCAGCCCCCCAGGAGGCCGTTTCTCATAGTCCAGGAATACTCCTCACCCAGGGGAAGCACCGCGCTGCTGCAGATATCAACAGCTTCCTCAAAGGGGACATAAAACTTCACGTCATTCACAAGCGGCACGTAGGTGTCGTAAAAGTGCAGCTCCTCTACTTCCAGAAGCCTTTTCCGCAGGGAGAAATACCGGAACAGCTCCGGCAGTCCCCTCCGCACTGATTCTATCAGGGTATCATACACCGCATCGGGTACATTGTCGCGGAACAGGGAAACCTCCCTGGTGTCACGGTATCCCCTGGCCCTCGCATAGAAGAGATCTTTTTTCAGGGAATAGACAAGGGACGACGCGATACTGTGCTTGTGAGCGTCATAAACTCCGTAATACTGTTCAAAGGCGCGTTTCCGGACATCACGGCTGCCGCACATCAGGAAGGCGATAAAATTTCCATGGGAGAGTTCCTGCCGGGTGCCGGATTCATCCTCAATGGCGCCGAAACGGAGATCGGCGTTGTTGAGCTGCCCGAAAAACTGCGACGGCGCGGCGGCCACATCGCCGGACATTGCCAGGACCTCTTCCACCTCCCCGCTCCGTGTGTGGGATTTTCTCCTGAGGATTTTTTGCAGATAAAAGCGGTATTCCCGGAGGGCCTTACTCCCCATGTACTCCGTCATACGATCATCAGGAATTTCATGGATTTCCGGCTCAATAAAACTCGACTCTTCCCGGATACGGCGGGTGATATCCGCGGCCTGCTGATACATCGCGGCGCAGCGCTGATCGGTTTGGTCCTGATCATGTTTCAGGTGTGCATAGGTGTAGAGGCGGTCAG
>JAKQCH010000369.1 GCA_029573825.1 Spirochaetota bacterium
TTCACGCCCATGGAATTGGCTCCGCGGTGCTCCGCCGAACTTCGTTTCGCATGAAGCAAATAGTCATGCCCTTTTGTGGTCTGAGCACCATGCGACTTTCATACCATTTCACGGGTGCATGAAGGTACCACTTTTTTTCAGTTCAATGAATACTCGCTAAGCACCTTCTCCAGTTTCTTCCGGGTGAAAAATATGCGGCTCTTCACCGTACCCAGCGGAAGATCCAGTTCATCGGCAATCTCCTTGTATTTATATCCCTCCAGAAACATGGTGAATGGAATTCTGTAATCATCATCCAGTGACCTGATGGATCTGATGATCTCCTCGGAACGGTAGGATGAATCGGGAGAAGGATAAAAGTGACCCATCGCGTGGGGATATTCGTTGTTGGTGCTGTCAAGCGTATTCCTCGATTTGACATTCCTGCGGTAATCGTTGATGAAAGTGTTTTTCATGATCGTATATACCCAGGCTTTGAAATTGGTATTGCTGGCAAATTTCTCACGGTTCGAAAGCGCTTTCAGCATGGTCTCCTGCACCAGGTCATCGGCTTTCTCCCTGTCGGCGGTAAGGCTCAGTGCATAATAACGAAGCTTGCTCTGCAATCCCAGAAGTGCGTTGTTGAATTGTAACTGAGTCATATCGTTCTTTTTTTAATTGGTTTACACCACAAAGATAGCGCATCTAATAAAATATAAAAAGGTTTTTATCACTTTTTGTCTAAAATTTTATCTATTAACGATAGACAAAATTGATGATCCACCGGGAAGCCGGGATGGGTGTGGTTTTTGCCGGTGGATGTGCGGAGGTTCACCCGGGAGGTAGGGATCATCGCATAAAATTGTTAGATTTGCACCGCCCGGGCTGAGGAGAAGCCCGGGTATGGCATTAATAACCGCAGAGAAAGAGAAAGCAAGATGTTGAAAGGTATTTTATCCATTTCGGGTCAGCCCGGGCTTTTCAGGATGGTGGCAGAAGCGAAGAACAGGATTATCGTGGAATCGCTGCTCAACGGGAAGCGGATGCCGGTGAGTTCTACGGCCAGGGTGAGTTCGCTTGAGGACATTGCCGTGTACACTTCGGGAGGGGACCTGCCTTTAAAGGATATTCTAAGGAAGATTTCCGCCCGCGAAGCGGGGGGAGCGGCCATCCATCCCAAGGCCGGCGACCAGGAGATCAGGCGTTATTTTGAGGAGGTGATACCCGACTATGACCGCGAGAGGGTATACATTTCCGATATCCGCAAGATAATAATATGGTATAACCTTCTTCAGGAAAAAGGGTTGCTCGACTTCAGCGAAGAGGAAGCGGAAGGGACCGGAGACGGGACTGGAGCAGGTGATTCGGACATTCCTGAGGCGAAAATGGACATTGAGGAGGAAAAGGAAGCTTCAGAAGAATGAGGCTGTTTTTCCCGGGGAAGCGCGCATGGCGGCCTCTCTGTTTTTCTCCAGGAGGATTTCGAAGAGTCTGACGGTGGCCAGGGCGTCGCCTGCGGCGCGGTGACGTCCTTCGATTCCGATGCCCAGGTCGGCGCAGAGGCGCCCCAGCGAATAGGAGGGGTGCCCCGGCAGCAATTTCCGGGAGAGCTGCACCGTGCAGAGTTTCTTACGCCGGAAATCATACCCCAGCCTGAGAAATTCCTCCCTGATGAAACTGTAATCGAAATGTACATTATGGGCCACGAAAATCTTTCCTGCGGTCATCTCCGC
>JAKQCH010000483.1 GCA_029573825.1 Spirochaetota bacterium
ATCACCACCCAGAGCGGTGAAGGCATGTTAACCGACAAGTCGAAACGCACAAAGGAGTAAACCGGCACCATGGAAGAAAAGATACGCACTCTGGCATTCTTATGCTGCTTCGCCACGATTACACTTGTATCATGCACCGCGGGCAGAAATTCCACTGCGACTGATGCAAGGATCACCGCGCTGGGTTCTCTGCTGATAGAATTTGAAACCGATGTCCGGGCGGTATGCCAGAGCAGATCATGGACTGCGGAACGCGCGAACTGGATACGTGCCGTTCAGAACGCAAAGACGATCAGGTCCATGGGTGCGTGTTTGCTTGCGTGCGAGAACAGCATTCTGGACATCTGCCTTATGCAGCATTGGGAAAGTGAAAGGCCGTCCTGGCAATCTAAAGTCAAGAATGCCTCCCGCATAGAAGAACTTCGGGACTGCCTTCTCTACATGGAAGAATCTATAAAGTTTGACAGCGCTATCATGACATGGTTCAGGAAGCGCGAGTCCTGGAAAAGAAGGGTCAGCGCCCTGTAAGAGTTACTCTCCCATACCCGGATAGCTGATGCAGTGCAACCCTGACTTCCGACAACACAGGAGAACCAATGAATATTCTTGAAGACATAATCTCCTCCCTTGAAAAAAATGTTGCAATAGAGGAAATCATCCGGGGCCCTCTCTGGACCGGTGTCGTCAGCAAACGCTGCGGGCTCGCATCAGCCATGTATGAAGGAAGCTGTGATTCAGCAGCGGGGAAAGAGACCCGTGATCCCGGAAAGTACATTGAGATGACAGCGGATGAACTCGCTGCGCTTTCGTTATCAGACAGGATACCGGAAGCTTCCCTCGGGATGGCGGCAATCAATTCCCTTATCGGGCCTGAACCGGAAGAATGTGAAGAGGTTAACGCCTCCGAGTTTCTTATGCGTGCGGGCCGGGGAAAAAATGTATCCATAATCGGCCACTTCCCCTTCGTTGATGAGATCAGGGATATCGCCGAAAACCTGTGGGTCATCGAGAAAAAACTTCAGGATGGAGATTATCCCGAAGAAGACAGCGCCCGCTATCTGCCCCTGTCGGACGTCATCGCGATATCAAGCACCACGCTTATCAACCATACCCTTTCTTCGCTTCTCAAGCTGTGTCCCGCCGCAAGTATTAAAATTCTTCTTGGCCCCACAACACCGATTTCCAGAATCCTGTTTGACTACGGCATTGACATAGTGTCCGGGTCCCATGTAACCGACACAGCTCTCGTGTGCGAAAATATCCGCCGGGGAATCAGCTTCTCGGCAATGAAAAAAATCGGCGGCATACAGCTCCTGAGCCTCGTGAGGGACAGGGAAAAATATAGAAAAATCATGTCAGCATAATCGGCTATTGACTGCAGTTCTCATATCCGTATCCCCCCGTACACTTCACCATAAAAAATAGTGAAGGAAATGGCGGACTCTTTCATCTTAAGATATGCGTAGTCATAGTTGGCAGCGAATCCGAGATAAAAGGAACCGGCGCTGTAACCGGCTGAAAGTTTTCCATTCAGCTTATATACGTAGCCGTTTCCTCTTATGTCCTCCAGCGCTGTTTCATACATATACTGCTGCACACCGGCGCAGGCGAAGGCGCCCACCGTAACGAAGAAATCCGATTGGATGATAAAGGTGTAGAAAAATCCAGGCGCGAAGCTCAGCGTGGTGTAATTCCCCCTGAAGAATCCCGCGTCCCTACCATACAATGCGTCCTCACCCGCGGGAATGAGGGAACTGTCGCTTTCCACCTTGTAACTGAAAGGAGAAATTAAAAAGATGAACGATCCCGCGCTCCTGCGCTGCTGCTGCGTCTGGTTAAAGGCTGCCCGGAAGGAAAAATCTCCGGGGAAAAATATATAATAGTAATTCAGTCCCATCGTCGTCACTTGAAGGTCCCGCCGCTGGGGATAGGGATCACCGCTGCTCCATGAAACAGAATGGCGTCCCGGTTCATCCATGTAAAAACCCCTGTACCGTTGAAACACAATGTCAATTGCAACATTATGGAGATATCCGAATGCGTGAACATCCATGTAGTCCGTTCTTCCATAGGTGTCCTCATCCTTTGCGGTGCTGTTCAGCCTTCCGCTGTACTGCATTCCGAAGTTTTTTATCATAAGGAGGATACTCAGATCAACCGCCTCATTCGGAGAATACTGCACTCCGTCATCCTCACCGCGCAGGGAATCGCCGAAGGAAGCATCCTCCGGGGAAAGCCTGAAATCAACATACGGTCTTATAAAGGAAAAACGTAACGTAATCCCCGCAGGCTCATTGTCGTCATGACCCCGGGCCTCTTCTCCATATACAGCGGGAAATATAATAGCGGGGCCGGCCCCTGCGGATATCATCAATACAAGAAGCACGGTATACAATCTGGTCATAACCCACCCTTCCAGTTCATTAGTCGCACATCATGCAAATAATTATACTATCACCGCAGGCATTTGTCACGCTTATATTGGATGGGTAAAGGAAAAATTTGAGGGACATGTCTGAAGATTCAACTTTCAGATTTTGGAAAACAAGACTGCAGGACCAACAAGCCGTCTCCCCGAAGGGAAACTGTCACGCCGTTTTTTAATTCTTCGTAAAAACCCGGATACCCTTACCACACGATGTCCGCTTCCTCATGCATGTCATACTGACACAGGACATCCCGTTCCGGGATACCGCGGATTGTATCAAACCCGATCAATGAATAAAACTTTTCTTTCATCGCGTCGAAATTCATAACAATACCTTCCGGTTCGCCGTCACGTGCTGGTTCGAGCATGCGCGGGGTCAGGCTGTCATCATCTGCGGTCGCGCCATACCGGTAATTGAGGAGCCGCTTCAGATAAAACGCCCTTCGGCCGGCCTTCAGCATGTCCTGTGCATCCCACCCGTATCCCGCCACAGCATTGAAGAGCCCCACCCAGTCAGGAATTGTCAGCTGGCGGTCAGCGAACTGGCAGAAGCACGCGCTGTTTTCGATATTTCCCAGCTCAAAGGCCACTACCGCGACCTCAGCCTTGTCCTTTTCAGTCATCGGTTCAAGGTCATAATCAAATCCGATCTCAGGATAGTAACAGGCCCCTGATTCTATAAAATGCATCGTGTTTGAAACATGACACCCGCCCCTCGGGCTCACCGCGTACGCCAGGGCCTTCCCGTGGCCGCCGCCCCGGGGATCGTGCATGGGGACTTCAAGTCCCTTGCTGTGTGCCGTGTACTGCAATGAATTTCCGCCTGTTTTTTTCGCCGCGGAGAAACTCCCCCGGGACAACAGCTTTCCAATTTTTCCCTCACGGCGCGCAATCGCGGGCAGTACCGTGTGTACGACAGTGTCCATGTCCGCCCATTCCAGCACGACACCGCCGGTGTCCGCCACCGTCAGGTCCCCGCATTCGAAGGCCTCCATGGCCCATGCGATAGTCGCACCGGCAGAAATTGTGTCCATCCCGAAATCGTTGCAGAGCCGTCCTGCCTTGCACGCTGCCGCGAGGTCCTTGGAATCCATCAGACATCCGAACGCCACAATCGTCTCGTATTCCGGCCCGGCACCTTTCGGCACGGCGAAGGGACCATCCTTCACTTCGACATTTTTTTTACACGCGATGCTGCAGTACGCGCATGTTGAGCTCCCGGTCGCATAATTCTCCGCAAGGGTGCTGCCGGTGAGGGCCTCAGCCATTTCTTCGGAAAAATTCGAAGTCCAGTTTTTAATCGGCACATCACCGTTGTACACATGGCCTTCGAGGGCGCCGGAGGTGCCGTATTCCCTGAGAACTTCCGACATCAGGGCGTTTTTTATACGGGGGTTGATAGCTTTTCTCAGCTCCTCATATTTCTGCTCGTCAGCGAGATCCATGTCTTTTCCTGATGCCTTCGTCACAATCGCCTTCAGGTTCTTCGACCCCATTACCGCGCCGAACCCCGCCCGTCCGAAGGCGTGGTGCGACTCATGCATGATGTTCGCAAAGCTTACCAGGGACTCCCCCGCAGGGCCGATCACAAGGGTCCGGTATTTATCCCCGTACTTTTCTTTAATGCTTCCGGTTACTTCGATAACACCCTTCCCCCAGTAGCCGGCGGCATCAGCCAGGGAAACCGCATCATCCTCAATAAGCAGCATGACCGGGGTGTCCGCCCTGCCGGTGATCAGGATTCCGTCATAACCCGCGTACCTGAGCTCAGGGGCGAAGAATCCTCCGCATGAAGAATCGCCATACAGCCCCGTAAGGGGGGACCGCCCCGCGACGCTGTTTCTGCTTGTCCCGGACATCTTCAGGCCCGCGAATGGTCCGTTCATAAAGATAAGCATTGCTTCAGGAGATAGCGGGTCCGCAGTAAAATCCGCCCGTTCCCAGAAAATTTTCGCCGCCAGGCCGCTGCCGCCGGTATATTTCAGGTAATACTCTTCCGGAACGTCCGTTATCGCGATATCCGCAGAAGAGAGGTTGACTTCAATTATCTTCCCTGTGTTTCCCTTCATTTCACATTCTCCCGCAGCCTGCCTCCGCAATTAACAGCATACAGCTATTTTTTCACTATCAGATTATCATATCCCATTTCTTCGAGGATAACAGGGAAGAGCCTGAACGCAGGTTTCACCACAGGCAGCAGCTTCAGCATCGCGGTGACTTTGCCTCCCTGGGTGACCTTACCCTTCGCTACTGCGGCAATAGGATTTTCTATCCCGTGCCAGAAACGGTGCGAGTGGTCAGCGCTCTGTTTTGACCATACATCCTCCTTCAGATCGCAGGGACCGAGATAGTAACTTCCGTAAAGCCCCGCATCTTTTGGCGGATTTTTCAGATCGATAACAATTTCAGCATCGGGATCAGTATAGATAAATTTTATAATGATACCGGCCTTCATCATCTTCTGCCCGATTTTTTCATCGGTTAACACCCTCTTAAGAAAATAATCATATATTTCATAAAGATGCGCCGTGTCCCTGTAATATTCACTCATTTCCGTTCCCCCGTTATTTTATTATACTGATAGATAGTCTTCACTTTCCTACGCTGTCTGATTAAACCGTCTTCCAAAAATCATACTGGCCATGGTGATTTTCAGCATTTGCAGCGTGCCGCCGGCTACACTCCATGCCCTTCCGTCCCGGAGCATGCGCTCAATGGGAAATTCTCTGCTGTACCCGTATCCGCCGAAAATCTGCATTGCCTGATTGGTCACTTCAATAACCATCTCATTGGCATAACATTTTCCCAGAGACGCTTCGTAAATGGAAGGAAGCCCTTTGCCCGCTCCCATCGCTGCCCGATAAACAAGAAGCCGTGCCGCTTCAAGCTTCATGGTCATGTTCACAATAGAAAACTGGATGTCCTGAAATTCGCAGATCGGCCTTCCGAACGCCTTCCGTTCCTCGGCGTACTTTTTCGCCTCTTCGATAGCGCCCCCCGCCACGCCCAGGCACATTGCGGAATTCCCGCACCGTTCAATATCAAAGGTCATCATGAGGGTCCGGAACTCGCCTTTATCGATAATGAGATTTTTTTTCGGTATCCTGACATCCTCAAATATCAGATCGCAGGAAGGCATGCCCCGGAGGCCCATAAACTCCTCCTGTTTTCCGAAGCTGAATCCGGGCATCCCCTTTTCCACCAGGACACCGCAAATACCCTTATACCCTGACATGCCCTTGTATCGGGCATACACGAGATAATGGCTTGCATGGCCTCCCCCGGTGATAAAACATTTGCGCCCGTTCAGCACATATTCATCACCGTCCTCCACAATATTTGTGGAAAGAGCCGTAAGGTCGGAACCGGCCTCAGGTTCGGTCATGCACACCGACACACTGTATTCGCCGCTGCAGACCCCGGGAATGATGTTCTTCTTATGCTCCTCAGATCCGAAAAGGTCAATGACCCGCACCGCGCCAACACAGGACTCAAATACCGGCGCCGCAATCATCGGACTGAACTTTGCAAGCTCTTCAATCGCGATGAGGGCATTGAGCGCCGGCTGCCCGCCGCCGCCGTATTCCGACGACAGCGTCATACCGAGAAGTCCCAGTCCTGCGAACATCTTCATAATATCTTCAGGGAACTCGCCGCTCTTGTCTATCTGCGCAGCTCTTTCGCTGAATTTTTCACGTTTGCCCATCGACCTGATCATATCGATAAGCATAAATTGTTCCTCTGACAGGTTGAAATCCATAAATCCTCCATTCGGGTTGATATACATCTTTGCTTTTGAAAAACTCTACACAGATTCCATCAATTCTCTCATGTCCGTGAGTTTTTCGAGGTTGAGAACCATGTCGACTATTTTCATCACCGCCTTCCTGTCCCGGTTGACGGCAAAACGAAGTGTCTTCTCAGTAAGGGCGTCATTCCCCATGGGGTCCCGCGGGTCTCCCACCGGAATATCGATCTGCCTTGTTAGCACCTCCCCTCCCCGGAGCGTGATTTCAACACGACTCGCGGTTTTGTCGGGATACATTTTGTTGAGGTCGTCGTCAGAATGAACGTCAATTTTTTTTGAAAGGTTTACCACCGCAGGGTCTGAAAGACGCTTCTCCGTGAGCTGCAGCGGACCCAGATCGCCGTCAATCATGCATACCGCGACAACAAATGGTATTGAAAATTGCGCGGAGACAATTGACCCGCCGGCAGGAAATTCTTTTCCGACGGCGATTTTCGCGATGCCGTATGTGTAAACATTAATGTGATCAACGTCATCAGGCCTGATTTTTTTCTCTTTTCCGAGCTCAAGGACAGCCTGTGCCGCGCCGTGGGTATGGCGGCAGGCGGTATAAGGCTTAAAATACACATCTTCGATGCTGAAGACTTCACCAAGGCCGTCGGTTATTCTTTCCCAAACAGGAGTACCGCCGGTCCTGCAGGTGGTGATCTGTGTAAAGCCCCCCTGGAGCTCTGACCCTTCAAGGACCACAGGAATTCCGGTGATCCCCGACTCCGCAAGCCACGCTGCCATAATTCCCGCGCTCGCGGCCTGACCTCCCTGGACCATTTTAATCGTATATCCCCCCATCAGCTGTTCCGCCATCGATAACGGCACCAGATAACCGGCGTTCCCGAAAGCGTTCACCATGCACGCGGCATCGTAACCAAACACGTTCCCCGCTGCCGCCGCAGCGCCGAAGGTGCCGCAGGTTCCTGTGGGGAGAAAACCGGACAGGGTATGATGGGGATGCATCGAAGCGGAAATCCGGTTCGCCGTTTCATAACCCGCGACGATTGCGGCGATCACATCCCTGCCGCTTTTCCCTGCAGATTCCGCTGCGGCAAGGGCCGCCGGGATGACCGCGGTCCCGGAATGGTTCCCGCCGAACCGCAACCCGTCCTGGCCTTCAATCGCTTCCGCCAGGGTGCCGTTGATAAACGCCGCGTTCTGGATATCGGTTCTGAAACCGAATCCCAGCACCGTGCTGTTCGGTGCGTTTTTCAGCGATTTGAT
>JAKQCH010000525.1 GCA_029573825.1 Spirochaetota bacterium
GCGGTGCTGATGGCCCGTATCGGCGTGACTGAGGAACTGTATCGTATGAAAAATTTGTATGCAGATCCCACGCCTGAATACTCAGCCATGCTCACCGCATATAGGAAGGAGCTCAAGGCCCTGACTGCTACGGGAACAGTACTCTTGGAAAAATTCGACGCCGGTATGAACTGCACTGTCATCTATGAGGTGAAAAGAAAAAAAATGAGGGCCTGGGTCGAAGGGTCCCGGTGACCCGCTGCGCCGGGAGTCCGCTCTGCTATAACATGGCAACCGGACAGGAAAGAGGCGGGCGGCATTGCGAGGCGGTCATTACAAGACGATTTAATGAATATTATCTCCCCACTGACGGCAATCATTAAGGCAAATATGCTCTGATAGTTACTATTAAAATAATGTTATACGGCCCCTTTTCAGGGGATTTTTTGTATGCATGAAAGGGGACGGACAGAGAAAGCCACCCCATCGTGGGGCATCGAATTAACTATTCCCCGGAGCAGCAGAAGATATGGTTGCAAGAAGCCGTGTTTGTACGCGTTAACAGTTATAATTTGTAAAACACCTTTATTTCATTGTGTATCGGGAAGCGAAGAGTAAAATGTCTGATGGTGCAGGATGATTTGAGCGCTACGTCTCGAAACTAGCTCCGAGATGTGACACACTTATTTTTGATTATTATCCTCATCCGTCATGACATAAAATATTATTTTTATAGTAAAAATATCTTGCAATAAGAACCGCGCCATGCAATTACTCCGCCCTGGCGGATGGCAAATCCGCCCAAATACATTTAGGCAACGGAGGATTCGATGAAAAAAGCATTTCTCGCATCACTGATGGTGTTCCTGATGACCGCCGCAATATTCGCGCAGGATGCGCAGCAGCCGATTTCCGGCGGCAAAGTCGGATTGTCGTTCTTCACGGCGGAAAGAATTATGGATATGTTCATCAGCGAAGGAAACATTAAAGCTAATTACGTGGAATACAACGGGATTTCGATGATCTGGCATGTGACCGACAGCTTCGCACTTGAGCCGTCCTTCTTCTTCATGTTCAGAGACTATACGCGTAAAAACACCGACGTTACAGATGAATATTGGACCATTGGGGGCGCCCTTGGGATATATTACTATTCCAATCTCTCCGGCGGCGCGTATATGTATGTGGGACCCAGGGGTGATTACATGCGTATGGAGGTGACCGACAATAACAGCAACGGTTCCTATGATCAGATAAATACCAACAGCTTTGGCGTCAGCCTCGTCCTGGGGCTGAAATACATGTTTAACTCCCATGTGGGTATTTTCGGGGACATCTCGGCGGGGTATTATTTCATGGAGCAGGAGAGCACTGAATATAGTTCTACTGGAACCCCGGGAACCCCTGACAAACGTGAAAGCAACATTTTCATGATGTCGAAGGGATTGATCGGCGTGACTTTGTATTTTTAGCTAAAGAGAACTGACCGAGAAGGGGGATGCCCGATAAGGTATCCCCCTTCTTTATTGAATGATACCATACTCAGGCATATGTGACGAACTGCCTTCCCACTCCCCTTCACCTGGCTGGTGATAGATGAGACAGGAAAGGGCCCGACAACGCGGGCTTATTCCCGCTTCCGCTTACCCCGATTCTTTTCCTTTCCCTGCGCAACACCCGGAATGCTCGCTATCATCTCCTTGAGCTCCCGTACATCTTCTGAGAGTTTACGGATGTCATCTTCCATTTGCCTGGTGTTGTCCATGGTCATCTCATCGATGAACACCGCGTTGGCCAGAGAGAGACCGAGAATACCCCCGATTACAACCACGAGCACAAAATACATCCGCACAGCCACGGCCAGCAGGTCGCTTTCCGCGTTCCGGGCGATGAGGTCTGGAATTTCATACCATCCCTCAACGGTGAAGACTTTGAAGGTT
>JAKQCH010000547.1 GCA_029573825.1 Spirochaetota bacterium
AAATCAATCGAATTAAATAACAATTATTACCTTCCTTTTTCTTTCTCTCTTCGCCCGCCACGGATGGCGGACGTCTTTGGGGCGGGATTAAGAAATTGTTTTCTCAACCATATCATAATTTACACCAAAAAGTCTGGCGCGGTTTTTCGTCTAACTCGTTCATACACGAAGTATTTCACAAATTCGCCTAATACCGGGAGAATACACGAATTTCGTGTAAATGCCTGGTAAGGGACACAAAGCGTATTATTTCGTGTAAGAGAACTGTAGTTAAAAATCCAACGGGCTCTTGATGTTCCTGAGTGCCCGGTTCGATACGTTTGTATAAATCATTGTCGTTTTTGTATTCACATGTCCCAAAAGGTCCTGGATATACCGAATATCGGTCCCGTTTTCCAGAAGGTGCGTGGCAAAGCTGTGCCGCAGGGAGTGAACCGATACATCCTTTTGGATACCGGCATGCATAATCGCGTTTTCAAACACTTTCTGAATTGTGCGAATGGTAATATGGCTCCCCGGCATCTGCCCTTCAAAGAGCCAGATCGCCGGTTTATATCGTTCAACATATTCAGCAAGTATCGTCTTGAAGCTATCGGCAAGCAGTGTGATCCTGTCCTTTCTTCCCTTCGCCATTTTAATGTGGATGATATTGCGGTCAGTGTCAATGTCGGCGATCTTCATGGTGGCGGCTTCGCTTACCCTGAGTCCCGCGGAATATATCAGCATCAAAATCGTGCGGTGTTTCAGGTTTCCCGTGTGTTGAAAAACAAGGCGCACCTCCTCAATGCTCAGTACTTTGGGCAGTAACTTGTCCTTTGAAGGACGTTCAGGCAGGTCGGTGATGTCGATATTGAGGACCTTCCGGCAGAAAAGGCGCAGTGCGCTGTGGTACACGTTGATCGATGATGACGAGGCGCCGCCGTCAATTTTTCCCAGGAGATAGAGCCGCATGGAACCATTATGGTCCTCCGTGTGTTTTCCGCAAAAAGCCAGATACTCTCTGACGCATGCAAGGTAGTGCTTCACCGTCACGCGGCTGTACTTCATTAATTTCAGTTCATCATGAAACGCTGCAAGGAGTTCCTGCCTGTAAGAGGTTTCAAGAAAACGATCATGGCAGCAGAGCATCGTGAGAATGCGGTCCAGGTTTTCCTGCCTGTCCGGAAAAGACCACAGCTTCTCGCCGGGGTGCCACCGGTGTCCTGGTATGGACTTCAGCTCAACCAGGAGTTTTTCGTTGTACGGAACAGAAAGGGCGAATCTGTTGTCCGGGAATGGCGTAATTGCTATTTGCATAATAATAAGTGCTGATTGCGCAGTAAAAAAGTCAAGAAAAATTGAACCCTACTTTTTTACTGTTAATTGTCATTATTATCCTTAATCTTTTTAATTTCTTTATCGAAATCGGATATATAGTTTTCGTCCTGGATTTTTCGGTATATTTCATATTCCTTTTCGGCTTTTATTATGGCTTCAAGCGCACTAACCCTGCCTTTGTCTTGAAGTATCGGATAATTTGACAGTTCCAGAAAATTATTGAGAAAGGTTATCCACTCTTCCATTTTGGTAACGATCTGTCGCTCAGCGCGGTTTTCCGCAAGGTCAAGATATGCTGAAACGATGCGGTTCAGTTCCCTGATGTGTGTTTCACTGAGGTAGTTCTTGGCAACAGTAACATCTGATCTCAAAATTTTTCCATCCGGTGTATGTTTCCAGCTTGTAAGGCCCATATATATTTTTGCCGCATCAGCAGAATTATAGATAATTTCTGCTGCAGTTTGTCCGGTAATTGCCCAGTGGAGTTTATTCTGTACTGCTGAAAAAAAATCCTTTGTGAGGGGGGAATGTTTGTCATAGTCGACGGAAAGGGCGTAAATGTCGGTGATTTTCTGGTAAAACCTTCGTTCGCTGGCACGGATTTCCCTAATCCGTTCAACAAGTTCGTCGAAATAATCTTTTCCCAGACGTTTGCCCTGCTTAAGTCGTTCATCATCCAGTATAAAACCTTTGATAATAAACTCCTTTAACGTTTTAGTCGCCCATATACGGAATTGTGTGGCCTGAACACTGTTTACCCGATACCCTACAGCAATAACCGCATCGAGATTATAAAAAGATGTAAGATACTTTTTCCCGTCAGCTGCAGTTGTTTCCATTTTGGAAATAACTGAAAATTCGTCAAGTTCTCCGGTTTCAAAGATTTTTTTCAGATGTTTACTGATAGCTGGTACTTC
>JAKQCH010000578.1 GCA_029573825.1 Spirochaetota bacterium
CAGTCGGTCTGAATGTCCGGTCCCCTGTTCCATGTCGTATTTCCTGAGAAGGTTCAAGGACTGCAGCGACTTCTCACCTTTCACGATATTTCGTGATGTGATATACCGTGATATATTCTCCCGGTATCCGACAAGAACATCCCGTAAATGCATCGGAAAGGAATTAAAGCTGAATATTTCCCGCACCTGATCACCGACAGTATCGGAGTGTTCCGGATTCAGCGGCATCAGGACCAGGGACATGAACAACTGCTCGTCATCAGTCATGGGAGCGCCGGTGACATTGCACAGCGCAGTGAGAATTATAATATCATCCGCGAGGGACTCACGCAACACGGGGTCTTTCTGCAGCGGTTCAATGCCCTTCAGTATGTCCCGGATTTTCCCCGCCTCGGCGAAGAGAAAATTCATGCTGGACAATTCGTTGATCAGGGCATCAGTTTCACCGGGATCCTTCATCACCGGAACCTCGGGAGACGAGACCCTATCGATAAAAAGCTTTGTCATGGCATCAAGAATATTTTTTTTATCTTCCTCTTCGACCCTGGCGCCGTTACCGGCCAGCTGCTGAAATTTATCGACAAATTTCCGTACTGCTGTTTCATTCGCGAATGATTTGAAAGATATCTCTTTTTTACCATACGCAATTGACAGTGTCGTCGATGAAAAACTTTTACTGTACCGGATGCCGGCAATGTCTTGATACCTGATCGACTCCACACGGCCACGGGATTTCTCACTTTCTGTAAAAAAAAGACGCCTGTCGGTTATGCACAGAACTCCCGATTCACCGATACCCGACCTGTCGTCTTCCCCGGTCATAAGCCCGTCAAGGAGGTCCGCGATCACTTCTCCCTTCTCAAGGACCCTGTCCAGGTTTTTCAGAATGTTCTTTTTATTCGAAACGAGCAGCCAGTTATAGACATTCCCGAGCTGCGCTTCAATATCCTTCATATGTGACATGACACGTTCCCGCTCTGTGTAATTATGGTATGAAGCACTATTATCACTTCCTCATGCGATACCGCTGAAAAGTTCCCGAATTTTTTTCAACAGGTCCTGTGGAGTAAATGGTTTTTGAAGATACAATGAATTATTAAGACGTGCGCTGTCTGATATACTGTCCTCTGTATATCCTGAAATATACAGAACCTTTATTCCCCGCCTCGATTCCTTAATCCGTGACGCGAGAGAGAATCCGTCCATTCCCGGCATCACAATATCTGTAAGAAGCAGGTCAATGTCCTTTTCATATTTCTCATTGATGACAAGGGCTGTTTCCGGATGACTGGCGGCGAGCACCGTGTAGCCGTAATACTTCATAATGCCTTCAATCATGTCACGAACCATTGCATCATCTTCAACGAGCAATACCGTCTCGCTCCCCCGGATGTCACTGGCTGCTGCTGTTTTCTCACTTTTTTCAGGATTCCCTGTCGCCACAACGGGAAGATACACATCAAATTGTGTCCCCTTTCCTCTGCGGGTTTTCAGGGTAATGCCGCCGCCGCTCTGCTGTAATATTCCATACACCGTCGCGAGACCAAGGCCGGAACCCTTCCCCACGTCCTTGGTGGTAAAAAACGGCTCGTAGAGATGGGACTGTATTTTTTCATCAATACCGGTTCCGGTGTCAAGGACAGAGACGACAATATAATTACCCGACCCGGGCAGAGA
>JAKQCH010000016.1 GCA_029573825.1 Spirochaetota bacterium
TTATATTCCTGTTGAACTAATTATGACATGCATTATTGTACTTGCGGTTCAGGGTCTGGCCGTGTGCCCGATAGCATTTATTTGTCGGGCCGCTTTCCAATACATTGAAAACTTCTCCCCATGGATTCCACACCAATCCCGTTGCCGCTTCCGCCCTGATGCGGACTTGTATCGCATCGCCGGGAAGCTGGACTGAATACGTCCAGCCATGGGTCTGGTTCCTCGACTCATAGCTTTTATCTACGTAATTACCGTTGTTGTCCTTTTCCTTCCAGTTGACAAAGAACCGCGTCACGTATGCCCCTCCGTGTACAAGCTTCACAAACCCGTTGGGATACTCAACACAATTGGTTTCTCTGTAACTTGTCGAGGCCCGGATGGCGGCAATCGCATTATTTTTCAGGAAACTGACGGTATATGAAATAGGGACTCCGGGGTTGTCCCTTTTGTATATTGCATTTGCGTTTATTACATCGTACAATTTATCGAACTTATCCGGTCCGTAAAGCGTGGTCGCCTTCGCGGCGTTTCCCCCGATTGTCACAATTTTAAAGGATGAATTTTTAATGATACGTTCGAAGCGGGTGTCAATTTTCCCCTCAATCTTTGTTGTCGTAACATACGTAAGCGCGGCTTTCAGATCGCCGGAAGCTGCAGAAGATTCGGTATCCATGCGGACGAAAATCAAGCGGCCGTAGTTCACGCTCTTAATATATGCAGGCGGTGAATCATTACCAATACCCACCCTTTTCAGATCATCTATGGTAACACCCGGCGCAAACACATCGGAGGGGTATCTCGGCGAATTGGCAGTGATAGTGTAAAATCTTTGCTTGAAAAATGCAATCGTCGTGGACCGCTCATTACTGCTCTTGAAATCAAGGTCGGTGGATATCTTGTTTTTTGCCCATTTTGCGACAAATCCAAGGGCAAGGGCCAGCTGGTCACTGGAATATGCTCTTTCAAGAGACATCTGGCTGTCCGCAGCGTTGACATATCCCTTCGGGGCGCTGTTTGCAAACCAGTTCTCAAGGATTATATTCAAATTCCGCTGAAAGGAAGAGTAGTCGTAGTCGGGAATTGTTTTAACGCCTCCGCTTGTCGAACCCGGAAGGTCAACACTGATCGTTATGGAGGAGCGCGGAAGGCTGATAAGCGTAGGCTGACCTTCGGCTAACTTGCCGTCTGCAAGGATCAGGGCCCCGGGAAATATTACCCCTGCGCTCGGATTAAAAACGGTGATGTCATCTATTCCGCTATCATTGCCGGGGTCCGGGGGAATTTTATTGTCTTTGGAGGTGCATATTATAACCCCGTTTTTGCTGTTGCTCCGTGCCGGGAATGATTCCGTAGAGCTTGTGGTTCTCAGAGATAGCAGCGTTTTGGGATTATACTGTAAACTTCCTATGAACTGATCAATCGCTGAAGTGGCCTCAACCTTGCTTGAAAGAGCAATAGCGATGATTGTAAGAATGCAAAAAAGCACACAATTCCTGGCAACGGTTTTCATTCCTGAGCTCCAATAATCATTAATTTTCGTACTGTATGAAAAGCGATCGTGGCGAGAATGGCGCGAACAGTGAGGAAAGTGAGTTTCTTCAGTGTGAATTTTCTGTCATGAGCCTCTTTTCAGAGAGTACATTTTTTATGTTCGCCTCAATATCTCCTGCAGGAAAATCTGCACGACACAAAAAACACCTTTTCGTACGCTACATGGTGGTCATAATGGTGTCAAATAATATTTCATGATGAAGTGTAAAAAATGCAGAGTAGTCCGATGATCGTTCCGGACCGTATCAAAAAAACTATCGATCCGTATCGCATCCACGTCATCGGCACACCAGGATGTGATCTTCAAACACCTGTCCCACCAGGAAACCTCCGTTGAGAGGCGCCGCCACGCTGGAGCCGGATATTTCCCTCCCTTCATTAAGGTATATCTCTTCGATTTTATGCCGGTCCGTTCCTGAAAAGGAAATCTTCAGCACCTGGGAGGGCGACAACTTTGCCCTGTTCTTTGCATGAGCGGAGAATGCCAAAAGTTTCGGATGACATGCGATGAACAGATTGCCCCCGGCATCGATTTCAATATTGTCGGCACCCGAATTCAGGCTGATGTCGCGCTCCGGTGTGAGTTTGCCTGTGGGGATGTCGCGTGAAAACACATGGAGGGATCCTCCGGTGGTCGAGGCCACATAGAGCTTCCTGCCCTCCCTGTCCACGTTTATCCCGTTGGCATACCTAAAGCCCTTCGCTGCGATACCCATGTCCTTTCCGTTAAAATAAACTACGTAAGAAAAGGGCAGTTGAAGATATTCTTCGAGGGTTTGTCCCCATTTGGACCGGTTCCCGTGGTCGTTGGTGGCATAAAAACTCCGTGGCCCCACCGCGACGAGGTCATTGGGGCTGAACATCAGCGGGTGGGATATGGATTCCCGGTGATGGAGCTTTTTGTCACGGTATTCGAAAATCTCCACACAATTTCCTTCCGGGGCATGGTTGATCACAAAAAGCAGGACCTCCCCGGTGGCGCTTTTATAGAGGCTGATTCCATGGGGATGTAACTTCTTCGGGAAATCCGCTGTAAGGAGTACTGCCTTCATATCTTTGGCCCTGATATCCATTCCAAAGACAGCCCCCTGGACCGGCTTGCCTGACTTTTCAGCGCGGCGATCGTCGCTCGAAATAAAAGCAATGCCGCCTGCGGCGTCTATCGTGATATCTTCAGGCCCTGGAAGCCCCGATATCTTCACGCATGAGCAATCGCAGTGCGAAACGATGGTTTTGAACTGACCCGCGTCATACAGAGTTTTGACGATCATGCCCCCTGCAAGAAGAA
>JAKQCH010000018.1 GCA_029573825.1 Spirochaetota bacterium
TAATATTTCTTATGGTGCGGGGTTCCCGGCTTTCGAAATGGAAAAACTCCACATTCTGACAATCATGAATATTGTGTGATAAACAGACCGGTGAAACAATATAAAAACATGTAATCCCGGCACGTTTTCAATTTCCCACCACGTTCTTTCATATAATGGAGGGCGAGAGTGACTGTACACAAAAAGCGATTAGTTTTTATGGAAGGGGTATTATTATGAATACAATACGGCAGCAGGAAAGCATCCTGAACAAAGACCTGGAAAAGTCTGAAATATTCTCCCAGGTAATGGAATCCAACAACAGGCGACTTACTTTTGCGTTCCTTGCAATTATGTTTATTGGAAATCTCGCTGTTACTCTGATCAAATTTTTAAATTTAGGATCACAATACCTTGATTATTCCCACATCCTGATTGAATTCGTAAGTGTTGCCGTAATCCTCGGAATCACGGCATTTCTTTCCCGGCGGCTTATAGGGAAGAAAATTTCCGGCTACATCACCATCACCGGTGTAATGTGTGCGCTGTTTATTTTCCAATACTCCTTTTACGGCGCAAGCGAATTGTTCGCAACGGTATATGTGGCCCTGGCCCTCAGCATTTTTTATTTTGACACAAGAATTACTATCTACACCCTCATCGTAATTGTGATATCCCAGAGCTTGCTCTTCTGGGCGAAACCGGAGCTGATTCCCGGGGGACCAAAAAGCAACCTTCTCGTCCGCTACATTTTATATTTCTCCGTAGGGATCGGAGCGGCGGCCGGTGCGGGAGCAACGCGGGTCCTCCTCAAACTTGCCATTCAGAAACAGAACGAATCATCAGAAAATCTTGTGAAGCTCCGGCAGATAGCAAAGGCGATCGCCACATCCATCGACGTCATGAAAAACCAGTCCCTTGAACAGGAAAATGTGACGCAGCAGATGAATGATATTTCCCAGCACCAGGCGTCTTCTCTTGAAGAAATTTCCGCATCCCTTGAAGAGCTTGCATCAAACTCTGAATCCATCAGCAATATTGCGAAATCACTCTATGAGGAGCTTGATATTACTGTTGAATCCGTAAATGACCTGAAATCCGTCAATGACAAAGTACAGAGCAGCTCCACGGAAATCAACAGCACCCTCAACGAGGTCACCGATTATTCAGTTAATTCCGCTGAACACTTAAACCTCACCATAGAAAAATTTCAGACACTGAAAACAAAAAGCAGCGAGATGTCAAGCTTCGTCCAGATTATCAACGACATCGCAGACCAGGTGAACCTTCTGTCCCTGAATGCCGCGATTGAAGCCGCCCGTGCCGGGGACTCGGGGCGGGGATTCGCGGTTGTGGCGGATGAAATATCAAAACTTGCCGATGCGACAACACGCAACTCAAAGGAAATCAGTAAAATTATCAATGACAACCAGACCCTCATCGATGATAGCAACAGCCAGATAACACAGTCCTCCGCCATGATGGGAAAGCTTAATAGCGCAATAGAAAGAATAAAAAAGGAGATAATTGAAGTTCAGAACCTTATCGGAGACATTGATGTGACGATCAAGACAGTGCGGAATCTCAGTTCAAAAATTCACGACTCCAGTAAGACTATCGAGAACGCCACAGCGGAACAGAAACTTGCGACTGATGAATCCAGCCACACAACCGCTGACATCGCGAAAACAGCACAGGATATTGTCAACATTTCATCAAGGCTCTCAGACTGCACAAGGGAAATCGAGAAGCTGACCGGAGAGTTGGGGAAAATGAGCAGCGACATGCTGAACTAAATCAGTTTCAGGTGCCCGGTGTTTTTATCAGCCGCTCCACATTGCGCTTATTGTCCTTTTTCAGATCGACAACTATGGGACGTGCCATTTTTTTCCCGTCCGACCCGGCTAATATCTTCACCAGAGGTCTGAGATCGGAAAATTTATTCACCTCCATAACCAGCGCAATCTCCCGTGTATCCAGCAGCACCATGCTGCCGGGAGGATAGAGCGGATTTTCCAGCAGTAGAAAAGAAAGGTCCGTGATGAAATCATTGATGAACATGGGGTTAAATCCCTTCCCGGACATCTGCATAATTTTCATTACCGCGTCGCGTGGTGATACAGACACCTTGCCCTCAGCATTTTCCACCAGAAAATCATAATAGTTACAGAGGGACACGATTTTAACATTGCGGTCGATATTTTTATCCGTCAGTTTCCCGGGATATCCCGATCCATCATAACATTCATGGTGCCCCACCACAATCTTCAGCACCGATTCCGGAACATTCTTCGATGATTCCAGTATTTTATATCCGAACATCGGGTGCTCGTAGATAATTGTCCTCTCGTAATCGCTGTCTCCCTCAATCTTCCACAGCATATCTGCGGGAGTATTGATTTTACCGACATCGTGCAGCATGCCCCCCAGACCGATTTCACGGACATCCTTCTCTCCGAGTCCCATCTTCCGGGCGAACACCATTGAAAGAATACTGACATTTATGGAATGAACATAGGCGTACTCGCTGTAATCTCTGAGCTCCAGAAGGTTCACCATGCCGATTTCCCCGGAGTAGATATCACTGACCATGAGGTCCACCACCTTGTGTGCATGGCCGATATCGACCCCCCTGCCGGACTTGACAGATTCCAGGAGTCCCGTCATAAACGCCAGGCCCTCCTGTTTTGTGCGGTCGGCAATGGTTTCCTGGACTGGTATATAATATATTTTATCCAGGCCGCGTTCGGTAAGAACGCGGATATTGTCTTCATTGAAAACATGATATGCCGGGAACAGCGTGTCACCTTCTTCGGTAAATGTTTTTCCCTTGAGAATTGATCCCGGTTTCAGATGAGACACTGTCACATAGACTTTATTTTCATCTTTCCAGTTTTTTTCTGCGTTCTCATCCGCCATTCCTGTCAACCTCGCAAATATTTATCTACTTTGTAGTATCAGCCTATCGTTCTACCGCAACACCTTTTATCCACCGGCCTTTTCTTACTGCCCCGTTTTTATAATAATACGCTCCATTTCCGTGCAGCATTCCATTATCGAACTCTCCCTCATACCTGTCGCCGCTGTGGTAATAGTATATACCGGCTCCCTTGATGACTCCCCTTTCGAATTTACCGACATACTTATCTCCGCCGGCAGTATAATACATCCCTTTCCCATGCATGGTGTTATTGGAAAATTCCCCCTCATACCTGTCACCGGCCTTGAAATACAGAATGCCCTTCCCCGCTTTGACCCCAT
>JAKQCH010000030.1 GCA_029573825.1 Spirochaetota bacterium
GCGGTGAGGTTGATAATATCGTTCGGTGAAGGTGAATCGGGGCCGGCGCGGTGCGCAAAGAAATTCATCGCGGAGAGCCCTGGTTCCGCGAAGGCGCTGAGAAGGGAATCGGCGAATGTCCCCGCGAGGGCGGCGCATGTCATCACTGCAGTGAGTTCAATATCGACCCGCTGAAAAAAAAGATACTGTGCAAGCACGGTAATCATGAGGGCGCCTGCAAGGGCCGCACCTGTTCCGAAAAACGATATCCCCCCCGGCGTTCCGGAATCCGCCATCCGCCACTCCGCGAGTGAAAAGCACCGCCTGCTGAAGATTGGGCCCAGTTCGCTCGCCCATGTGTCCGCGGTCACCATCGCCACAAGTGTAATGTAAAAATGAATAAAGATGTCATTGCCGGTGATCAGATATCCCGCGGAGGCGCACACCGCGAAGAATATATTCGCGCTCACCTGCCAGACATTTCTCCTGCTGGTGTCCCGTGGCTTGTGATTCACGCGGCCGTTTATCAGGGTGAAAACAACGGAGGTAACGAAGAACACAACCACCGGCACGCTCCACTGCGCTCCGGTGATGCAGAAAAAATACACTCCCAGAAAATATGCCGCGACGGCGCCGTACTTCGTAAGAACATTTTTTTTATAGACCATACAGGCACCGGCGGCGACGGCAGGTATCGCCAGAACAGGCAACAACGGGTTGAACACCGCGCCGTCAACGGCGAGAAAGAAAAGTGCGCACCCCACGGGAATGGTGAAATTGTCCGACCCCCTGTGGGAAAGCACCTCGAAATGTATTGCCGCAATGAGGAAAAGGGCAATGTACAGATAGTTCCCTGACTGCGGGGAAGGCAGCAGCAGGATACAGATCAGCAACGCCGACAGGGCAAACCCCGCGACGCCGAACACGCTTTTGGGTTCGCTGAAAACCGCGAACCGGGTATTCCACGGCAGTATCCCGCCCCCGAGATTCGCGATGGTGTCCGACACCGCCAGCACCAGCAGTGATATCTGAAAATAATAAAGGGGCATCCCGTAGAGCAGCATACATGACACCAGAATCCCAAGGGGATAAAAGAGAGTCCCGAGGCTTTCCCCGGATGTGGTATGAATGAAATTGAAGCCCTTCAGTTTCCAGGTAACAAAAGAAAACACCGTTCCCAGGGCGATGAGCGCCAGCAGAACATCCCTGCCGACATAAAACGTAAGAATAAAAATCACCATGCCCGTAATGAAGTGAACGGATTTCCTCACAAGAAGCATATACCGCCGGCTCCCGCCCTTCACAAATTTGAGCGACAACAGTCCGAGAATAAAAATTATAAATACCGCAACAGCAATTTCATTCATTCAGTTATCTGATTATCCATGTAAGATAGAAGAAATACCCGTGAGTATGTTACGTGAGTGTACCTTCTTATCATGGTGAAAGATATTTACGTCAAGTTAATATTATATTTGCATAGTATTACATTATGTGTTTCTCTTCATGATATATGATCGAAGCTCCAGTAAAATACAGCTACATTATTACCATACGAGGAAAGAATGACTAACACACAACCGTCGCTGCTCCAAATGACACGGGCCCCTTTTTTGTCGTCCATAATAGCCCCCCTGATCACGGGAACACTGCTCTCCGTGAAACTAAGCGGCTCCTTCAGCATTGCCGGGTTTATACTGGTCCTTATAACAGGCATCGGACTTCATGTCGCCACCAATGTGTACAACGACATTTACGACACCATACAGGGCACCGACAAAGTCAATGTGCACCGGAACGAGTTCAGCGGCGGTTCCGGTGTATTACAGGACAGTCCCGCCCTGATGGCTACCATGTACCGCCTGGCACGGGGGGGCCTGATCATCGCATTCTTCTCCACCATGGGACTTATGTTTTTTGTCGATACAAACCTCTGGCCGTACCTCTGGGGCCTGTTTCTCGGGGGGGCTTTTTTCAGTAAATTTTATACCGCGGCGCCGGTGAAGCTCGCATACCGCGGACTCGGTGAAATTTCCGTCTGGTTCTCCTTCGGCCCCATGGCAATACTGGTTGCCGCGGTGAGCCAGAATGTCATGTTCAGCAGAGAGGCCCTCATGCTGATGCCGGCATCCGGCCTGAGCACCCTTTCCATTCTCCTTGTGGGCCAGATGATCGATGTCGAGGCTGATATAGCCGGCGGGAAACACGGCGTCGCGTCGCGTCTCGGCACAGGTGCCACCGCAGCCCTGTATGTCCTCGCGCAGCTCGGTATCATCGCCAATGTGATCGGCATCATCCTGGTATTCCCCGGCCCGACAGTGTGGTTTCTCCCGTCCCTTATTCCCTACATTCTGATATTTCCCGCTGCATGTTCTGTTATCATACGACACCACCACAAGCCCGACGAACTGAAACGGGCCGCGAAAATGACGGTCCTGATTCACCTGCTCTTTTCACTGCTTCTCATCGCGGGGTTTGCGGCATATCTGTAATCTTTCCATCATATCAGAAACATCAGGACGTGTTGTTCATGAAAAAAATAAAGGCATTCTTTCATCCTGAACAGTATCACGGCTGGGGCCGGACCCGCAGATATTTTGAAGGATGGTACTACAAGCTTGTGGACCACTCTGAACAATACGCCTTTGCCGTCATTCCCGGCATTGCCATGGATGAAACGGGGAACAGGCAGGGGTTCATACAGGTCCTTGACGGGAAAAAGCGGACCGCAGAATATATTCCCTTTGATGCGGCAGAATTTGTACCCTCTCCGGGAAAATTTGAGCTGCGTATCGGCAGAAACTATTTTTCCGGGAAGAACATCCGCCTTAGCCTTCCGGGCATCTCCGGCGAGCTGTTCTTCTCCGGCACTGTGCCGTGGCCCTCACCATGGTATTTGCCGGGTATTATGGGCCCCTACTCCTTTGCCCCCTTCATGGAGTGCAATCACGGCGTGGTGAGCATGGACCACGAGATATCGGGCCAGCTGAACGTCGGAGCTGAAACAATCCTTTTTGATAAAGGCCGGGGATACATTGAAAAGGACTGGGGTCGGTCATTTCCTTCGGCGTATATCTGGACGCAGTCAAATCATTTCGCCGGACCCGGCGTGTCTCTTTTTGCGTCTGTTGCGAAGATTCCATGGATCCGCAACTCCTTCACGGGATTTATTGCGGGGATATGGCTCCATGACCGATTGATTCGATTTACCACGTACAACGGAACATCCCTCCGGCGGTGCCGGATAGACGGGGGCGCCGTGGAGCTGATCATGGAAAACAAACGCCATCGGATTGAAATCAATGTTTCAAGGGACCAGACCGCCACCCTCGCCTCCCCCATACAGGGTTTCATGAACGGGCGGATTGAGGAAAGCATGACCTCAGAAGTACAGGTTCACCTGCTGGACATTACAGGGGGAGCGACGATCTATCAGGGTACAGGCCGCCATGCCGGTCTTGATGTCGCGGGAAAGATCGAAGATATTATTGTATGAGTCTAACTATTGTTTTCTTCTAAAATATTTACCATGAATATACACAGCGTTACATGAACTACGGGTTTTCTCCAAAACCATTATAAAATTCACAACTCACTATAAGTAGTGCTGACCGGGGTATGGAAATGACACAATTTATTAAAAATATTGTACTGTGGCAGAATAAAAATATACTCAATTTAATACCTGTTGGTTCGGTAAAAAACTCGACACACGAAGAATAATGAATAAGACTGGATATGTCCGTTCAGGAGATGCCGAAAAAAACAGAACAAGGAAGGGATCCATCATGATAATGCCCCCGAGAAAAATACTTATAGCAACTGACCTGAGCCCCAGATGTGACAGGGCCTTTGACAGAGCTGTATCGCTCATGAAAGAGTTTAATTCACAGCTCATCGTACTTCATGTCGTCGAGTCCCAGGACGGAATCAATAGCGTCAGACGTATTCCGTTTTTACCGGTGCACAAACCAAACAACCTGCTTGTTGATAAAGCGAAACGTTACCTGGGTAAATCAATAAACAAGGCGGACATCAATGTTTTAGTGATCGTTGAAGAAGGCAATCCGGGTGAAACGATACTGCGTATTGCACGAGAACAGAATTGCGATCTCATAATAACAGGAGTTGTCCGCAAACGTGTGTTCGATAATTTCATGCTTGGATCGACAATACGATACCTGCTGAATAAATCGGAAAAATCTTTGCTCATTGTGAATGAACTCGCCGGTTCTTCATATGAAAAGATACTTGTCGCCTCGGATTATACTGAAGCGTCCCGGCATGCTGTTGAGACCGCTGCGGCATTTTTCCCTGAACGACACATGTCCGTTTTACATGTTTATTCCGCCCCTGCTTCCTATGCCGCGGACAATCCAGAACTTTTCTATGAACAACTTCGCCCGGCGGCAACCAAAAGATTTATGAATTTTCTTAATGCGACTGATTTGACCGACCAGCAGCTCGATCGCATGAGAGTAATTGTGGAATGGGGCGTGTTGATTAAACTCCTCCGGGATCTTGTCAATCTGTCCGGAACCGAACTCGTCGTAGCCGGATCGCGCAACCGCGGCCTGCTGTTAAACGCTCTTTTCTCCAAGCATACGAAACGAATTCTAACGTCCCTGACCTGCGACATTCTTATAGCGCGCAGGCCTTTCCTGCTGAACAGACAGATATAAAATTACATGATAATAAATGAGGTTGGAATGATATTACTTACTTCAATTCTTCTTATGTTTATTGTTTTTGTCGCTGCAGTCTCCAGGAAAATCAATGTACCGCTGATAATAATTGCGCTGGCAGTCGGTATTATTTTCGGAAGTGATGTAACCGGAATTATCTATTTTGACAACGAGAAACTGGCGCAGGATCTGGCAAATATCGCACTCATATTCATCCTCTTTGCAGGCGGATTCGGTATTAAAAATGTTTATTTTAAGCCCGTCGTCAAACCAACCATGCTGCTGGCCACCCTCGGCATTCTGGTCACGGCAAACGTAACCGCGGTGATTTTCAGCCTGCTTACCGGATGGCCTTTTATAAAATCCGCCCTGATATGCGCAATTATATCCTCGACAGATGCCGCAGCCGTATTCTCAATCCTGAGAAACCGTTCAATAAACAAAAATGTCACATCAATAACCGAGATAGAATCTGCTGCCAACGACCCCATGGCAATCATATCCACGACTTTTATCATGCAGATCATACTCGGGAGCAGTTCTGGCACAGTAACATCATTGTTACTTTTCTTCTGGCAGCTGATCGGAGGAACCGGCATTGGAATATTGCTGGGAATAGCAGGCGCGTACCTCTTCAGCAAAATCAGGGATCTTGATGTGGGGTATCTGTATCTCTTTTTAATTGGAATGATTCTTCTCAGCTACGGTTTATCCGACATGTGCATGGCAAGCGGAATGTTGTCCGTTTTCTTTACGGGTTTTATCATGGGCAATAAAAAGCTTCCGTTCCAGAACGGCCTGTCCTCCTTTTCGGGAGCATTATCTTTTATCGCGAATGTCGGTCTTTTTATCCTCCTCGGGCTACTTGTGTTTCCTAAAAACTTCTCGTCAATCTGGCATATCGGGATTATTTTATTTCTCATAATTACATTTGTCGGCAGACCGCTGGCAGTTCTGCTCTGTACATTTTTCACGAAACTCACGCTCAGAGAAAAGACGTTTCTCAGCTGGAGCGGCATAAGGGGAGCTGTTCCGATAGTACTCGCGACATACCCGGCCGCCGCCGGAATAGACAATCAGCATCAGATATTCAACATCGTCTTTTTTGCAGTGACATTGTCCATAATATTTCAGGGAACAACGATCGGGAAACTTGCCGATATACTGAAATTGAGTTTTAAGGGTAAAAGACAGGTAAAACAGACAATGGAACTTGTAACCGTTCACGATACTGATTATGAATTGATTGAAATATTTATCGATGACGACATATATGAAGGAGAATGTAAAGTGTCTGAAATGTCGCTTCCTTCGGGCACAACCATAACAATGATCAACAGGAATGATTCTGTAATAGCTCCGTCGGGGCAGACAATCATTCTGCCCGGCGATGTACTGTCAGTGCTGATTGAAATGGGAAAAATTAAACAGGGGACAAATGACGTTCTGAGAATGTTCTCAAAACGGAAATAAAGAGAACTCTTCAGCATGCGGTTCTTTCCCAAAACAGCAGATAATGATCATCGGTGTGTATACCTGACAGAAACAGCTTGACACATTATATTTACCATGATATAAAGCAGACAGATATATTCTTTTCTAAAATAGAATACAATTTTTGTGCACATTAAAACCTGATTATGGGAGGGCTGTTCATGAGTGAAAAAAATCTTGAGTATTTCATCAATGTCGCGATAGTAAAAGAGGAAACGGCATACGACTTTTACATGGACCTTCATGGTAAAGTTACTGACGGCACCGTTAAAGATACCCTGAAATTTCTGGCAGATGAAGAAAAGAAGCATAAGGAATTTTTAGAGGCATACCGGGACGGACAGGTGGGATCAAAGGCCCTTGCCATGGACGCCCCCATTGACTACAAAATCGCCGAACACATTGAGAAGCCCGACATCGAGAAGGACATCAACACCAATGAAATATATCTTCTCGCTGCTCACCGGGAATTAAACGCCTATAATTTTTACAAGAGCCTTTCCGGCGTTCAGCCGGATGGTGAAGTGAAGGACATGCTGCTGCGCATGGCGAATGAGGAGATGAAGCACAAGGAGAAAGTTGAGTACCTGTACAGCAATACAACTTTCGTCCAGACACATGGCGGCTGATTCTCCATTCCCCGGGGAGAGACCCCTTTCCCCGGCCCTTTCCCCTTCGTAAGGGGCAAGGGGGTCCTGTGAGAATATTATATTCCTTATCATGAAAATCATGTGAATCATGGTTCAGACAGTGTGACTGATTACCTTTTACAAATTCAGTTCACTTTTTACCCTGTCAAGAGAGATAGATTTTTTCTTTTTTTCCTTTTCCTTGACCTTCCGTAATTCAAGTAAATCTTCAACCTGTTCAAGATATTCATGCAACAGTGTATATTCCTCATATGGTAATATTACAAATTCCTTTTTCCCTTTTTTGGATATATATTCAGGATGTAAATTTATCATTTTCTTCTCCTATCATCTATACGCATCTTTCCTGTGACTTATTGTATATATTGTAATAATATTATCTGTGATCTCAAACAAAATTCTATAATTTCCTACACGTAACCGGTATTCCGGTGTAAAATTAGTCAATTTCTTGATATTAGCCTTATCAATACCGCTTTTCATCTCTTCAATCTTACCAATTATCAGCTTGACGTCTTTTTTATCAATTGATTTTAAATCTTTTAAAGCCCGTGGCTTGAATTCAATTTCATACTTCATTATTCAAATCCTTTTGCTAAAACAGAGATTACCACTTAAAAATGTCTGAACCTTGATTTTCCTGATTTCAGGATTACCTTGATTGTATGATCCTGTGACAAGCTCTTTTAAGGCTGTTATTTTTTTACTCAGGAGTTTACATTGATTTTTCCTCTGGTAAAATTGTATATCTTTTCTGAAACTGATATCGCCTCAATTACCGTAGCTTTTGACGGCATCGAATCCCCATCCGGATATCGGTATAGTGTTGCATAGGGATTAAGATAGATACAGTCATCAATCAGATCATTAAATGTCTCATCTATTGCCATGCAGTTTTCTGCCAGCATTTTTAAGTTATGAATTTTATCTATTTCTCTGGCATTATACGCCAAAAAGGCTTTGAGTGATTTTTCGGCGCACTGCTGTGTATGATATATCGCTATATCGAAAAGTGGTTTTGGAGATGATAAAAGGTATTTTGCAGAATCAAGATCATTTCCGGCTTTATAAAGCCATTCTTCATGCGGCTTCATATATCTTTACCCCTTTATTCAGGACTTTATAAACTAACGTGGAAGGATGGTCTTTTTTCTCTGCGATCTCACTGCTTGTATAAACCAGTAGATCCACATTCGCATGAATTCCCTTGAGTTCTCTTAAACCAATTCTGATTCTTTCAGCAGCATCATACTCTGATTTATCCACAACAATAAAAAAATCCATATCGCTTGATGTATCAGGTTTTCCCCAGACCTGCGATCCAAAAAGATAGATTGCAAGGGGTTTATACGCGTTTAAAAGATGTTTAACAATTTCATCCAGCAGGGATTTATCCAATTCAGTATTCATTATCTGCCGCCCTCATATTTGTCAGTTTTTTATCTTCCCCGGTGATTTGTGGTTATCCGGTTTTACCGGACGCTCAGTTCCGCTCTTTTCTGTTCACCACACTCTTCATATCCTGATGGAGTCTTATAGTCAAGAAAAGAAATGGGGTTGACCGGGAGGGTTCAAGGTATGGGCTGTTTATAATCAGTTTGTCAATATTCTTCATTGGATTCTTCCCGTGTCAGCTTCCGGAGTGCGTTGATGGCCCTGTTAAAACTATCAGAATTAGATCGGGCCCTTTCCATGTTCCAGTTGTTTACTACAAAATCCGTTAATCGTGTATTGTAGCCGGGCCCCTGTTTAAGGGACGACCCATCATTTTTAACAATATCACTGATCATGTTTCTTTTTTTGCTTCGCTCGACCAGTGACAAGAGTTTATGCTTTGGGTCTGATAAATTATCAGGATATTGTACTTCTTTGGATATGTATGAATGGTCCATATTGAGATAATTGGAAATACCATGTGAATCGGCAAGAAGCCATGCCTCAACTTCCCGGACGGCGACCCTGAATACAAGGTTTTTTCTGCATGGTCTTTTGAGCCATTGTTGTATTAACTCAGGTGCGCATGTAACACAATCAAGGTCTGTGAGGACAAAGAAAGGCAGGTCGTTGTCTTGATTGTTAAATTCATTGATGCGTTTTTTTATATAGCCTTTTCCTTTTCTTCCGATTGTAACAACGTGTACATCAGCGCCGGTGATATATTCCCCAAGGATTTTCCGCGAAATTACTTCACTTAATTCATCTTCAACAACCAAATGGATGTACATAACTCAGTCCTGAAATGGCAAAATCAATTGAGAGATGTTTGGCGCTTCAGTGAAGGGTAATACTGCCTCTGCGGGAGAAAGTCCTGTTTCCAATAGTTTTTTTACTTCATCTATTTCATTGACGTTTTTTGCATCTGTACCTTCACTGACGGGCTTCAAAATTATTATTTCTTCCGGATTTATTCCCGTGTTATTGAGTAAATCATAGCTGTGGGTACTTAAAATCACCTGCCGTTTCCCTGATTTCCGTTTCTGCATAAAGTGAATAATCTCTGCCAGTTTCTGTACTACCCCTGAATGCAGAGAAAGCTCCGGTTCTTCAAGAAGCAATGGATATGATCCGTTCAGCATGGAATAGAAAAGCCCTATAAGACGCAGAGTACCGTCTGAGAATTGTTCCTCATTCTGCTTTGCGCCATGGGGCCGCCAGTGTTCGTAAATTGCCTGCAGGTGGGGCATGCCCATTTTATCTTTTTCAAGAGTAAGGTTTTTTAAATTCGGCACCGCAGATTTTAACGCGGCCTCAATTTTTTTTAACTGTGATTCCCTGGTGTTTTTCGGCATTTTACTCATTTTCTCGAAAAGGTCCCTGCCGAAAAACTCTTCAGTATTCCCGGTTTTCTGAAATGAAACAGGATTCCGTATTATTTGCGGGATAATATGCTGATAATCTATTGATTTAAAAAAATCGGCAAGCTCTCTGAATTTTGAATTCGCCGTGGGCTGTTCAAGATGAGTATATTGCAGTAACTCTTCATCGCTTTTGTCATCTTCTTTTGGCCGGTCAATTATCAATTCCGGACCTTTCCACACTTTTTCAAAGCGAATAATTGCCCTTGTTTCACTGACCGCGCCGCCTCCTTTCTGGGTAAGGCCTATCTGATACTTCCAGAGCGGTTCTTCCTCAGGGCTTTCATTTATATCGATCTCTATTTCAACATCTGTCCGGGGAGCACGGGCCGAAAGACAGCGGATTTTTGACAATCCTCCTCTCTGCCGTACCGCTTCCTGCAGACCGCCCCCATCACGGGCTATATCTCTTAAAAAACGAAACACATCAAGGAGATTGGATTTACCGGATGCGTTCGGGCCGACGATAAATATTCTCTCTGCAAGTGTTATATCTATATCTGTAAAATTTTTCCAGTTGGTCAGTTTTACTCTGCTTATAAACATGGCTATATCTCCTTAATTACCTGTAATCGGCTTTAACCGGGGGAATGACTCCGTGTCACCCTGCAAGGCCGGTGCAGGATGCACAAAAACGGCTTGCCTGCCGGCACGAAACAGGATGTTTCTATAAAGTCAAAACATTCTATTAAATCCTGCAATTAATAAATGTAATAGCAATAGATTAGAAATCAAAAGCCATACATTCATCACCAGCGAAAATATGCCGAATACTATGAAAGCATAATATCTGGTATTATTTTTACGAAGTCGAAAATATTTAAGTATTGAATTAACTGACAATACACAACATAAGCCAAGAAGGAGAATGAATATAATTGTGGTTAATACCCATAATCTGTCATTTAAGACACGGCTGAAGCTGAAAGAAAATACATTAATCAGTATACGGGCTATCAATATATCCCCATCCGGAAGTCTCGGGGGAAACAGCAATGAATAAAGAAATACATAAAAAATTACTGTATAACTTAGAATTAAAGAATTGTTATTTAAATATTTGAAAAGAATACTCTCAGATATAATATCTTTTGGATCTTTTGTATCAACATCTTTATGCGGATTTATTGACCGGATAACATCCTGTTTCCGGAAAATTTCATTTGTATCAGAATCTCCTGACCTTTTTATAAGCATATAACTCTTATTTCGTTTCCCGGTTTAATTTAAAACTGAATCCCCCCACTGATGTGCGGGATTCTCCGAAAAGCCAATATTCAATTTTTATGGTGAACGAGTACACCAGTCAGACGGTTTATAGTACGTGGTACATTAATGCAAGGAAAAAGTGAAAGATCTTTGGCAATGCCTTTTTTTCTGTTCCGCACAGGGTTGTGGCCGTGCCTGCCGGGAGAGGGGTTGCTGAGAGTATATCGCTCTCCTTTTTTAAGGAGAATAGAATACCCATACCACTTCCATCCTGTCTGAACCTTGATTTTCCTGATTTCAGGATTACCTTGATTTTGAAATCCTACACTCCCGCAGAATCATGTTAATCCTTTAATCCTGTAATCATGGTTCAGACAGGTTGCAATTTCCTTCAACTGTGTTCTGTTTTTTATTTTCTGCACTACATTCTTCAGGGAAGCAATATCCCGGTCATACATACAGGGCCTCCCTGTCGATTCTCTTTTTTAATGCGGGGTTCATCCGTTCAGAATAACGGGTAACATCAACGCTGGATTTCAGTATATCTTCAAGTTCCTGCTGAAGAGCGGCACGCTTGAAAAGGTCGGGTTTCATTGGTTCACCCCGGTGATATTTACCGTTTCATTATTGAAAATAACAAGTATTATTACTGGTGACATTCGGAATACAAGGAAAAAATCATCCCGCTTCTTGAAGGCTGTTATCGTATCATCACGGAAGCGAACCATGTATATCCTTCATTACATATTCCTTTATTCTTTTTGCAGATTCAATCGCAGAATCAGCATCATCATCGATTAATTCCAACTCCGACGGATATCTTGTAATAATTGAATACGGGTTAAGCATGATGCAGTCTTTGATTAAAACTGAAAAAATATCATCAATTTCCTGACAGGATTCAATTATTTTCAATAAATCATGGGTTTTCCCAAAAGGTATATTTTTACTGATTAGAAAACCCTTTAAATATTTTTCTGCCGCCTGCTGGCAATGATAACATATAATATTTAACGGCTTTTTATATTGTGTATTCAATATTTCAGCTGACTCAAGATCGGCATCGGCATACTTTAGCCATTCCGAATACTCTTTATTTTTATCCATAGATAACAACCCCTTTACCGGCTATAGTTTTCTCAATTGTAGATACTGAATCCGCACGGTCGGCAAACTCATCTGGTTTTGAAACAACAACATCAACAGGGCGTTTTGATGTTTTATATATTGCTTCCTGTATGTCCCATAATATTTCTATTTTCCTTCTTTTGTCTTCCGTAATCACACACAAATCTATATCGCTGTCTTTACCGGGATTTCCATACGCATAGGAGCCGAACAGGATTATTTTTTTTACCTGTATTTTTGTTTTAATTTTATCTATAAGATCGTTCAACTCTGATGATATGTCTTTATTTACCACATCTGCATTGTCCATTATCTTCCTCTGTAGAACGTGTGATTAAGTTTTTCATATTCTTCAGCGATTTGTGGTTATCCGGTTTTACCGGACGCTCAGTTCCGCTCTTTTCTGTT